>DPVV01000148.1 GCA_003526525.1 Lachnoclostridium phytofermentans
GATGATTTCACTTTCGTTCATGCTGCGTATAAAGCTGGAGGTGTCGAATACATACTTAAGCCTTTTTCCAAGGAAGAAGTAATTAGAGTCGTACAAGAAGCGCAGCAGCAATTAGAAAACAAGCAGACTTTTGACGAAGTAAGACGTATCTTTATGGAAGAACAGCTAGGCAAGTTGGTGTTTCATGGGGATAGTACGGTTCTAAACAAGCTTATTAAATATGATGACATATTAAGCAGTAATATGTACTTCTTTAGTATACACACCAATGCACCCCATGATTTATTAAAAAAAGCAATTCAACCTTTAAGTAGATATTGTCTGCTTGTATATAGAAAAAGTAATATAATTGTTTTGTATAATAATTTCTGTAGACTTCCAAATATTTTATCAAGAATAAAAGATATTATTCTCTCTGAAAACGATGTTTGGTGCTATTTTCTGTACTTCGAAGAAAAAGTGGATTTGTTAAGTATTAGTGAAAAATTTGATAAGTTAGAAGAATATAAAAAGTACCTTTTTTATATTAGTAATGAATATATCATTAATGCATCTGAGTTTCATAAATATGAGTTTTCTAATACCACCTCCGACACGCTGGAAAAGATTTTTAATTTTGAATATAGGCATGAAATAGATATGCTGGAAAATCAAATAACCCTATATTTGCAAGAGGTTATAAATCGTAAAACCAAACCAGCTATAGTTATTGAAAATGTTATTGATATTTGCTTACATATAATGAAGAAATATATTAAAGAAGAAACAAACGTATCCAGAAAAGATATTTTGAATAAGGTAATGTCATCTAATAACATTGAAGATGTAAAAAAGATTATGACCATACTTATAGATAAAGCAAAATCAAGGTTTGTTTCAAAAGGAGAAAATAAAAATGATAATTTAATAGTTAATGTTATTAACTATATTGAGGAAAACTATGCCAGTCCATTAACCATAGATAGCCTGTCTGAGATAGTATATTTGTCGCCAAATTATTTAAGAGCTATTTTTAAAGAAAAAACCGGAACTACAATTCATGAATATTTAACGAATTATCGTATGGAAAAAGCCATTGAACTGTTAAAGAAAAAGAAGCATAAAGTAAAAGAGATAAGTAAAATGGTAGGATATGATAGTGAGTCATATTTCTGTGCAACATTTTATAAGATGTTTCAAACAACACCAAATGAATATAAAAAGAGGCATTGGAGTTAATGAAAAAACATGAGAAAATTAATAAGTAGTTTTTTAAATCTCAAAATAAGGTGGAAACTGTTTGCTTGCTATCTATTTGCAGCAATAATTCCTCTTTTTTTTGTTAGTACAATTATTTTTAATGGTTCTCAAAGATTATTAAAAGAACAAAGCTATCATAATATTAAGAATAATTTGTCACAGATAAACAGTAATATTACGGAAAACTTAAAAAATTACTACAATATAATGGATATTATTATTGTAAATAAATATATTCAGGATTATATCGCAATTGATTATACTAATATTGGGTATGAAGATATGTATTATTTTACTAATAATTTCTTTACATCAATCCTGTTAACTAATCCATATATAAAAAGTATAACCCAATATTCAGAAAATAAGACTTTGCCACAAGATGAATATTATTTTAAAATTATAGATGAAAGTATAAGTAATCAGCAATGGTATCAGAAGGTTTTACAATCTGGAGGCAAACCAATATATGGGCAGTATGAAATAGATAAAAGCGGAAACGGCTATTTTACTATTGCACGCAGCATGACCTGGCACAAACCAGAAGCACCAACAGCATTACTGGTAGTTAAAATTGACGTGAAGCAAATTCATGCTAATATTGAAAAAATAGGAAGTGATAGTAACTATTTTGTAATTGACCCAAATGGAATGATAATATTCTCTACAAATGATAAGAGGAACGGTATACAAATCGATACCATAATGCAGGTATCCAATCTGGAGGACTTTGAGCAGCAAACTATCACGATGGATAATCAGGATGTCATAATCACTTCATTAGCTCTAGATAATGGTTGGAAAACAATAGCGGTTGAACCGCAGAGCAAATTTTTAAACGAGGCAAAACAATTTACGACTTTAATACTCATTATATTTGGCATTTTTGCACTTGTAGCTATTATATCAATCTATATAATTTCTTATGCAATCTCAAAAAAAACGCAGCAGTTGACATGGGCGGTAAAAGAAGTGAGAAATGGAAATTTCAGAATATCACTAACTAAAACAAGTAACGATGAAATTGGGGAGCTTGTAGAAGCATTTAACGATATGAGTTATACCATAGATAACCTAATAAGTGAAGTATATGAAAAAGAACTTTCGCTAAAGCAGTCAGAGCTGAATTTACTTCAAGAACAGGTTCGCCCTCACTTTTTATATAATTCTTTGTCATCAATCTCAGCACTTGCACAAATTAACAAGGATGAAGAAACATACAAAATGGTTCATTATCTGTCTGAGTTTTACAGAATTACTCTTAATAGTGGTAAAACCAAACTTAAAATATCAGATGAAATCGCGTTAACTACTTATTATGTCAAAATACAAAAGGTAAGGTTTAAGGATAAAATAGATGTTATTTTTAGCATTGATGATGAGATTCTTAACTATAGTACATTGAAGCTGATCTTACAGCCAGTTATAGAAAACAGTATAAATCATGGTATCTATGAAAAAGACCGTAAGCTTGAGGTAAATGTTACATCCAAAGAAAAAGAAGACTGTATCATATTCTATGTTCAAGATAATGGAAAAGGTTTTGAAAAAGATAC
>DPVV01000339.1 GCA_003526525.1 Lachnoclostridium phytofermentans
CTAGGTTCCATGGAACCTAGCCTCTAAACTTACGCAGAGAACGTGCACCCGATGGTTGCAACGTGAAAAAAAGGATGTCTCAAGTATTATTGAAACATCCTTGTATTATACTACAAAATCATAAGTAAATTATTCAGCTGTAGCAATGATCTCTTTCTTATTATAAGATCCACAAGCTTTACAAACTCTATGAGGCATCATAAGTGCACCACACTTGCTGCATTTCACTAAGTTTGGAGCAGTCATCTTCCAGTTTGCACGACGACTATCTCTTCTAGCTTTGGAATGTTTATTCTTTGGACAAATAGCTCCCATTGATTACACCTCCTTAAACTTGTTAAAAATATCTCGGATAGCAGACATTCTTGGGTCTAGTTCTGTACGGTCACACCCGCATTCCCCTTCATTTAGGTTAGCACCGCAGACCTTGCAGATTCCTTCACAGTCTTCTTTGCACAGAACCTTCATTGGGAAACCAATCAAGACTTCTTCATAGATAAGCTTATCTACGTCTAAATCATATCCGGAAACAAAATCTGTTTCATCTAAATCCTCGGTACGCTGTTCCTCTGTTTTCGAGAAATCAATCTCTGTAGCCACGTCGATGTCTTGATGGATTGTTACATCCTTTAAACAACGATCGCAAGGAACGGCTAACGCTAAATTCGTTTTCGCTTCCACCAGAATCTTTCGGTTACCAAGATTCGTTAATCTAAGTTTAACCGGTTCTTTATGGGTTATAGAATAACCAACACCATTTAATTCGAAAATATCAAACTCAATCGGTGCAGTGTATTCTTTTAGACCATTCGGAACATTCATGACTTCAGACATTTGTATCAGCATAAGTAACTCCTGTCTAAAAAAACGCATAATGTAAGCGCCCAAAAATTCACACTGTTAGTATTATAAACGCTTGGAAAAGGTTTGTCAACTCCTAACTGTATAAAATGTCAGAATTGTGTAACCACATTTACTCTTCATTATCGTTTTTTCTTATGATAGACAATCCCGGCTCCCCTTTTACAAGGGTTACCGGAATTTACAATATACTACACTAATTCAACAACTTCTCTACAGATTGCTAACTCTTCGTTTGTTGGGATAACCATAATCTTAACCTTAGAATCTGGGTTAGAGATGATTATTTCCTTACCTCTTTGAGCATTCTTCTCAGCATCTAAAGATACACCAAGGAACTCAAGGTGTGAGCTTACTGCTGCTCTGATGTTCTTATCGTTCTCACCAAGTCCTGCTGTAAATACAACGGCATCTACACCATTCATAGCTACGATATAAGAACCAACATACTTAGCAACACGATATGCAAAAACAGCTAACGCTTCTTTTGCATGCTCATTGCCTTCGTTTGCTGCTGCTTCGATATCTCTAAAGTCAGAAGATACTCCAGACATACCTAATACACCAGATTTCTTATTTAAGATATTCATTACTTCATCTAAGGATAAGTTTTCTTTCTTCGCAACGAAATCAATAATTGCTGGATCAAGATCACCACTTCTTGTTCCCATGATTAAACCTTCAAGTGGTGTAAGACCCATACTAGTATCTACAGACTGACCATTTTTAACTGCGGAGATTGATGCACCATTACCAAGATGGCAAACGATAACTTTTGAGTTATTTGCATCTAAGCCAGCAAGTTCAATGGCTCTTTTAGAAACATAGCTGTGACTTGTTCCGTGGAAACCATATCTTCTAACCTTATATTTATCATAGTACTCAAAAGGAATACCATATAGGTAAGCTTCTTTTGGCATTGTCTGATGGAATGCAGTATCGAAAACAGCTACCATAGGTACGTTTGGCATAATTGATTTACATGCATTGATACCGATAAGATTTGCTGGGTTGTGTAAAGGTGCAAGATCGTTACATTCCTCAATTGCCTTTAATACTTCATCATTGATTACTACGGAATGAGCAAATTTCTCACCACCATGTACTACTCTATGTCCTACAGCATTGATTTCATCTAAGGACTTAATCACACCATAATTTTCATTCATAAGAGCAGCAATTACATTTTTAATAGCAACCTCATGGTTTGGAAGTGCATCCTCAAGAACTACCTTCTCACCGTCAGCAGACTTATGAGTAAGACGGCCATCAATACCGATTCTTTCGCAAAGACCTACTGCTAATGCTTGTTCTGTTACAGAGTCGATTAACTGGTATTTAAGGGAAGAACTTCCGCAATTAATAACTAAAACTTTCATTGTATTTCTCCTTATAATGTTCTTAATTCATTTATCACGGGGCAACTTTATATATCCGAAAATTGGTTCTTCTATATCGTTCCCCCAGTATAATAAATATTATACTATTTATTCTTCAACTAAACAATTGTAGTTTCCTGTTAAGAAATAATAATTTAATGTCAAATCACAATCCGCTTACGCTACTTGCTCTTATTTACTCTGTGCCTGAACTGCAGTGATTGCAACAACACCAACGATATCATCAGAAGAACATCCTCTGGATAAGTCATTTACTGGAGCTGCAATACCCTGAGTTAATGGTCCGTAAGCTTCTGCCTTTGCAAGACGCTGTGTTAACTTATATCCAATGTTACCAGCATCAAGATCAGGGAAGATTAATACATTAGCTTTTCCAGCAATATCGCTGTCAGGAGCTTTTGAAGCACCTACGCTAGGAACGATTGCTGCATCTAACTGGAACTCACCATCAATCTTATATTCTGGGTATAATTCCTGAGCAATTTTAGTTGCTTCTACAACCTTATCAACATCTGCATGCTTTGCGCTGCCCTTTGTTGAATGAGAGAGCATAGCTACAACAGGTTCAGAACCAACTAATTGTTCAAAACTCTTTGCTGTGGAGCCTGCAATTGCTGCTAACTCTTCTGCATTTGGATTCTGATTTAAACCAGCATCAGAGAAGAGGAATGTTCCATTTGCACCCATATCACAATTAGGTACTACCATTACGAAGAAAGCAGAAACTAACTTAGTATTTGGAGCAGTTTTTAAAATCTGAAGACATGGTCTTAAGGTATCTGCTGTAGAGTGGCAAGCACCAGATACTAAACCATCTGCATCGCCCATCTTAACCATCATTACGCCGAATGTAATGTAGTCCGTCGTTAATAGCTCTTTTGCTTTCTCAGGGGTCATGCCTTTTGCTTGTCTAAGTTCTACAAGCTTGTCAATATAAGCTGGTAGCTTGTCTGATGTTTTAGGGTCTACTACAGTAGCTCCCGTAATGTCAAGACCTTCTGAATTCTTCTTAACTTCTTCCTCACTACCGATAATAATTACGTTAGCATTGCCCTCTTCTAAAGTCTTAGCAGCTGCCTCAATTGTTCTTCTGTCCATACTTTCTGGTAAAACAATAGTCTTAATACTCTGTTTTGCTCTTGCTTTGATGTCATCAATAAATCCCATAATAAACTCCTTTCAGTCTATATGTATAGCACCTAATTTTATCCTTCGTTTTGCGATTTAGAATGTTATAATCTGCCTCTGTATTTAATATGAAAGACCTCGATTATTTTCTATTTAAGAACTATTCTTCACAAAACAACCATTTTTTATTATAATACTATCTATCAAGAGATACAAGTGCAAATTATGTAAACGCTTTCATTTTGTTTACTTTTTAAAAGAATAGCATTAAAACCTAAACTATTCTGTGGAATAAGGCATAATGATTGGAGTTAGTGAAAAAAAACAAAGTTTTTTCAAAGACAAGGTTTTTTTCACTGAGTGAATTTTTTTCAAGTCACTGTGTAAATATAGTGCCTGTAGTCAAAAAATTATAAGTTATGGAAAGGAATGGTGATTCAAATGAAAACTGTTGGAATTATAGCGGAATATAATCCATTTCACCAAGGACATCTATACCAATTGGAACAAGCAAAGTTACTAACAGGCTCTACACAGGTGGTTGTTGTTATGAGTGGTAACTTTGTACAACGTGGTATCCCTGCGATTATTGATAAATATGCTCGTACTAAGATGGCTCTAACACATGGTGCAGATCTTGTTATTGAACTGCCAGTTTGCTATGCCACTGCTAGCGCCGAGGCTTTTGCCTATGCAGGGATTTCGATTCTAGATCGCCTGGGATTTGTTGACTATATCTGTTTTGGAAGTGAATGCGGTGATATGAAATTGCTTGAACATCTTGCAGAAATCTTAGTAGAAGAACCCACTTCATACCAACAAGAATTAAGAAAAGAGTTAAAGTCAGGCCTAACCTTTCCAAAGGCAAGAACAAAAGCACTTATAAATTATATGAAAGAAAATGAAAGCTTAGGGTATGATCAAACCTCCTTAGAAATTCTTTTGAATTCTCCAAATAATATTTTAGGAATTGAGTATATGAAGGCGATTCAAAAAAGAAAGAGTAATCTAAGAGCCGTCACTATAAAGCGACAAGGTGCAGGATACCATGATAGTAATGTCTCACTCCCAAATGCATCTGCCACAGCAATTCGCAGTGTTTTAACAAAGGATGACTTATTTTCTTTACCGAAAGACCTACCATTAGAAACAGTGACGATCTTAAAACAGGAGTATCAAAAAACCTACCCTATATTTCGTAATGATTTTACTTCCCTTTTATACTATAAATTAAGCATGATAAAAGAAGAAGATCTAACCTTATATGCTGATGTAACGCCAGAACTAGCAAATAGAATTAAGAATAACCTAACCTATGCTAAGACATACGATGATTTTTGTCTGTCACTAAAAACAAAAGAATTGACCTTAACAAGAATTAATCGAGGGTTGCTTCATATCCTTCTTTCCATACCTAAGACACAACATATAGAAGCTTCTTATGGTAGAATACTTGGCTTTCGAACAGATGCGACTAAACTACTTCGTACTGCTACCAAGGAAAACAGGATTCCCCTCATTGTGAAAACAGCGAATGCAAAACAACTTCTAAATCAAGAAGAATATGAATTGTTTGAACAAGATGTGAGGGCAACCCATCTGTACAATCAAATGATATTCCAAAAATTTCACGCGAACTTTTCCGATGAATATACCCATGGACCTGTAATTCTAAAGGAATAGTTTGTCAGTTATCACATAGATTTTATTAATAGTATGTGACACGGTGTTGTATGGAACGAAAACAGGAAATGAAATATAGAAAGGTAAGCGTCCATTCTTCTATGTTTGGAAAAGGCCGCCTACTAAAAGGCGGCCTTTTACTATTATTAATACTAATGCTTACCTTTCCAATCGCTTCACTTGAAGGAGCAAAATCTGGCTTAATGCTTTGGTTTGAGACTGTATTACCAGCACTCCTTCCGTTTATGATATTATCGGGTTTATTAATACGGCTTCGTGTTACGAAAGTGGTATCCGTATTCTTATATCCTGTATTAAAGCATCTATTCCCGATCAGTAAAGAAGGATGTTATCCGATTTTCATTGGATTTCTCTCTGGAATTCCTGTTGGCGCAAAGACAACATCAGATATGTTTGAGCAACAGCTAATTTCTAAAAAAGAAGCTCAATTCCTATGTGCACTATGTAATAATGCAAGCCCGATGTTTATTATTAGTTATATTGCTGCATCAAAGTTAAAACGACCTGACCTTGGTATTATGTTATTGATTGTACTCTTTGCTTCTTCTGCTATAAGTTCTCTCACTATATACTACATAAAAGAAAAATTTTCAAGAGAAAAGGACACAAGTAAAATTCATCAAAATAAATCACTACTACACGCTTTTCAATTATCAAATGATACCGATGATAATATGAGTAATTATAAGATTAACCCACAAAATCCCGTAACAATTAAAAAACAAACCTTTGAATTTCAAATGCTTGATGATGCAATCCTAAGTGGTTTTGAGGTTGTTACTAAAGTTGGAGGTTATATCATATTATTTTCCGTCTTGGCAAGCCTATTACTTCATATGAAGTTACTTCCACCCTTTGTGGCAGCCTTCATCTCTGCAATTTTGGAAATAACAACAGGAATCGATCAGTTAACTCGTATTCCCTTTTCAGATCCAACAAAAATAATCCTGATTACCACAATCACAGCGTTCGGTGGGCTTTCTGGTTTTGCCCAAACAAAAAGTGTCATTAATACCTCAGGATTATCCTTATTTCAATATTTTATTACCAAAACATTAAGTATGGTTTGTGCTTTTGCACTTAGTACCCTATATGTACTACTTCTATTCTGACTAAATCAATTACTGTCCGCTTACAGAAGCGGGTGACTTCCCTGTGAGGTTAAAATATAATAATTCTTACCTTCCTAAAATTAAAGACCTTACCAGAAAGCATACTGCCATCCGGTAAGGTCTTAACTATTTATGTTACCTTTTTCTTATATAGAGTCACTAAGTAAATAATACATCAAGAAAACCTTACTTTGCATTAACCAACGCTGCTTTTACTGCATCTATAATACCATTTGAAGAATTTGTTGCTCCAGATACAACATCCACATCTGTAGACTGAGTCTTAATAATGGAGGCAACTATATTCTTTTCTGCTGCTTCATAGATACCAGGTGTTTCTGCATGAGAGGTTAATATTATGGAAATAACGTTGCCGCCTTCTACAGTAACTTCTACAGTAATATCACCATTGTTACCTTTTCCAGAACCAGTATAAGTACCGTCTTTATAATTTCCTTCAACTTCAGGTATCACATTACCATCTTGTGTTTCCACCTTAATCGTTGGTTCTGTATTACCCCCATTTGCTTGAACGTAAGAATTGGCTGAAGTACCAGAGATACGGCCAAATACAACGATATCTGTTACTGCATTGCCACCTAAACGGTTAGCCCCATGTACACCACCAGTAACTTCACCTGCAGCAAATAAACCTTCAATTACTTTATCATCTTCTGTTAATACTTGTGCTTCGCTGTTGATTTTCACACCGCCCATAGTATGGTGAATTGCAGGTACACATTTCGCCGCATAGAATTTTCCAGTTTGTAATGTTTGTTGCATATCACTACGCTCATAATCTTTATCAACACCGGATTCAGCGTAGCCAGCATATGTCTTCATTGTCTCTGTAAAGTTTGCTGCATCCATTCCTGTTTTTTCTGCAAGTTCTTCCAAGGTATCTGCTTCTACTACAATCCCTGAACTAATATACTTTTCAATTGCTGCTAGACTTTCACGAACCTTTTGGTCAAATACCAACCAAACGTACTGATCTTTTTGCTCTAAAATAGCAGCTGATACTACATCGCGCGTTTCTAATTCATTAATAAATCTCTTACCTTCTACGTTAACTAAGATAGCACCATTACCACGTACACCTTCTGTAAACATAGTTTGTGTATCAGGATCAACCGTAGGATGTGTTTGGATTTGTTCAATATCGACTAGACCAGCACCGATATCTATTGCCATCGTAATACCATCGCCTGTAGCACCAACATGATTTGTGGAATTAAAACCAGATAATTTAGAGTTGTATTTTACAACCATCTCTTGGTTTGCACCGAAACCACCAGTTGCGAGTACAACTGCTTTACAGTCAATTACAAATTCACCCTCTGAATTTGTAGCTCGAACTCCAATTACTTTACCAGCTTCATCGACTAAAATTTTTTCTGCCTTTGTCTCTAATAGTACAGGAATGTTTCTTTCTTCTAATTGCTTATTTAATGTTTTCACAAGCATTGGACCAACTGCACTTGTATCACTTGGTCTATGAATACGTTTTACACTAGCACCGCCAAACATACCAACAACACTTAAGTCACCACCAATTTCATTGACCCAATCAACCGCTTCTGCTGAATTTTCAACGAGAGTTTTTACTAATAAAGGATTGTTTAAATTCTTACCACCAGCCATCGTATCTTGAATAAAAAGTTCGTTAGAATCTTCAATTCCGTCCGCTTCTTGATACTTTGTTTCAGAAGCATTTAGACCACCAGTTGCACGAGTTGTATTACCACCTGTTTGTGCCATTTTTTCTAATATAACAACGTTAGTTGCACCGTCCATCGAAGCTTGAATTGCAGCACTCATACCTGCTCCGCCAGCACCAATAACAACAATATCCGCTTGTTTGTTAGTAGCTTCATTTGAGTTCTCGGTATCATTACTCTGCTCTTGTCCATTTACTTCCACATCATTTGCTGCATTGTTACCATCTGTTTTTGTAGTATTCTTACCACAACCAGTGAACAACATTGAAACGGCAAGTAAACCACTAATTACAATTGATATTTTTTTTCTCATCTGTTTCTCCTTATATTGCAGATAATTAGTTAACATTATTAATTATAATTTGACTTTGTTAAATTGTAAACAAACAGTATTTTCTTTTTTTGGTATAATATTCAATCTTAAAGAAGCGGAGGATTTTCTGATGAGGTTAAAATATACTCTTTATACAAAAAAATAGCTCTACATCCAGTAATGGGACATGATTGATAACAATCATACCCCAAGACTTGACATAGAGCCCAAAAAAAGAAGCCCCCACCCAAAATCAGTAAATCTGAATTTAGTAGTGGGAGCAATCATTAATCAATATCTTCTAAAAATGTATTCTCATCAAAGTCATAATCACCATCATCATAGTTTTCTTCTGGCTGTTGCTCCTCTTTTATATATTCTTGTGTAGGAGCCACGAAATCCTGATGTGGAGTGAGTGAATCAACAAGCTCACGTTTGTTATTAATTACAATATCAAGACTTGTCTTTAATGAACTTACTAAAGTCTCTGATTTTTGACGAGTACTTTCATAAGCATTGGATAAGATTTTCTCAACATCAGAAAGAATCTCGTTGGTGTATGCGAGTGCTCCTTCACGAATTTGCTCTGCATCATCATTCGCACTCTTTAAGATTGATTCTGCTTGAGCACTTGCAGAGCTAACCATCTCATTCGCTTGATAATAAGCCTGTTGCATAATCTCATTCTCATTAATTAGATTTTTCGCTTTTTCCTTCGCCTCAGCTTGAATCGTTAGTGCCTTTTGCTCTGCGTCTGCAATAATTGCATCACGGTTTGCAATAATTTTTTGATAGCGCTTGATTTCATCCGGTGTGCGAAGTCTCAGCTCATCTAACAAATCATATAACTGATCTTTCGGTACAATTACCTTCGTCTGAGAAAGTGGCTGCATCTTACAGCTTTCTACAAACTCATATATATCCTCTATCAATTGTTCGATTCTGCTGATACCCATCTTATTCACTCCTCTTTCCATTGTATTTGTCATAAATCACTTCAATAATACTATTTGGGACAAATTTCGATATGTCACCGCCAAAACTAGCTATCTCCTTTACAATACTTGAGCTCAAATAGGAATATTCTACACTCGTTGTAAAGAATACCGTATCAATTTCCTCATCCAATTTGTGATTTGTTTGAGCAATTTGTAATTCGTATTCAAAATCAGTAATCGCACGTAAACCACGAATCAAAAATTTAGCACCTAAATCCTTCGCAAAATCTACCGTTAAACCATCAAAAGCCATTACCTTTACATTCGGTAAGTCTTTTACTACACATTCTATTAACTTTACTCTTTCCTCTACGGTAAATAATGGAGTTTTGGAACTATTCGCTAATACTCCAATCACTAATTCATCCATAATTTTCGCAGATCTCTTAATTACATCAAGATGTCCTAATGTAATTGGATCAAAGCTGCCCGGATATATCCCTATTTTCATCAAATTCCTCCAAACTATGGGATCGACGGTTCCTTAGCCTATGACTTCTATAAAAACATGTTTATTCGTTTTATATTCTTTTTCTCTGTATACGCGAAACCTACTTTTCTCTAAGTAATCAAATTTCGTTGCCAAAGAGGCCTCTACCACTATTATCGTATCCTCATCTATCATGTTAGATTGCTCTAACATTTGCAAAATTATTTTTTCATGACCACAGTCATAAGGTGGATCCATAAAGATAATCTGAAACACCTTACCTGCTACTTCCATCGCCTTTATTGTTGAAATTGCATCTTTTTGAAAGACTTCAGCTTGTCCTTCCATATGGGTTGCTTTGATATTTGCCTTAATGCAATCAACTGCAGCTTTACTTGTATCAGAAAATACTGCAAAACTTGCTCCTCTACTCAGAGCTTCTATTCCGATAGCACCGCTTCCGCTAAACAAATCTAAAAAACAACTATCAGCTAAATTTCCCTGAAGAATATTAAATAATGTTTCCTTTATGCGATCTGTCGTTGGTCTGGTATCTAATCCCTCTGGGGTTTTTAACAATGTTCTTCTAGCTTTTCCAGCGATAACTCTCATATATTATACTCCAATTTCAGTTTCTTGTAATTACTTTTTTTAACATTCCGTATGTATTCTTTAATAAAAGAATTTCTTACTAGAAAGTATCTTAGTATATTACACAATGCATTAATCTACAGGAATTCTTGAATTTTCATCGATACAACATCGAAAAAATCAATTCACTTACTTTATTTTGCATATAATCATATTGTAGTATATTCTTGCTAAATGTCAATCAATTTTTCAACGTTTAGTGCAAACATACCATGTATTTTACCATTATTTCATAAAATTAAAACGATTATAAGAAGTTTACGTTCTTACTGATAATTGTGAATATATAGTGCCAATCAACCGAAGAGGAGAATAGAATAATATGCTTTACGAACTGTCCGTGTCTTGAATAAGTACAAAAGGAAACAGCAACCGACATTTGTCGGTTGCTGTTTT
>DPVV01000341.1 GCA_003526525.1 Lachnoclostridium phytofermentans
GTAATAATACCAACTAATTTCTTACCTTCAGTAATTGGTACACCAGAGATGCGATATTTTGCCATTAACTCATCCGCATCTTGTAATGTATGTTCAGGAGATAATGAAAATGGGTCAGTTATAACTCCGTTCTCTGAACGCTTTACCTTATCTACTTCCTCTGCCTGACTTTCGATTGACATATTCTTATGAATAACACCAATTCCACCCTGTCTTGCCATAGCGATAGCCATGCGATGTTCCGTAACCGTATCCATTCCTGCACTCATCATAGGAATATTTAACTTAATACTTTTCGTTAAATGTGTAGAAAGATCTACCTGATTAGGTATTACTTCCGAATACGCTGGAACAAGCAGAACATCATCAAAGGTAATTCCTTCACCGATAATTGCTCCCATTTAAATATCCTCACTTTCTTTATAGTAAATTAATAGATTAAGTATCAAACGTACGTAAGTATTGTATCCATTACAATTCATCCTTACTCCGTTTGTTAAGAGTAAACCGTCCCACAGGTTATAAAAAATCAGCCAAAAGATTCCAGATTACCTTGAGTCTTTTGCCTGCGGACAGTAATAATTTTCACAAGTATACTCATTTTTATGGACATTGTCAATACCTTTGAGAAAACTTGATATTTTTAGTAATACATTACTGTAGTAGCGTGCAAAAGTGTCCGCAGTTCATATACAAAATTTAAATATATGATGCAAACTGATACCGGCAAACAAGAAAAAATCAAACTTCCAAAAATTTTTTCTTGTCATGATTAGAATGGGGTTCTAATTTAATCTATTAAGAAAAAAAAGATGGTTAACATCAACGTGCTAACCATCTCTCATATAAATCTTAATCTTAACCATTGTATTTGACAAAAATCAAAGCGGATACTCGGAATCCGCTTCGCTACTTACTCGTAACCTAAAGATTTATACCTCAATAACTTTACGTGGAGATTTTTGCTTAATGCACGCAATCATCTTCTCACTTGGCTCAAAAAGTATTTTGGTCACGGCACCATCTTGGCGAGCAATAATCGCATATACTCTACCTTCTGGTCTCTGAGAAGAGAAATCTTTAACCTTTAACTGTTGTATGTGGTTAAAACTATCTAACGAATGGGATTTTACAGGTGCCATTATCTCAACCTTATCAAAGTCAATACGAAGTGCTGTCTTTCTCTTTGCATTTCCCATAATCTTATCGAAATCTAACTGACCATCACAAAATACATACTCATATTCAATGGAGTTCATTCTAGGGAAAAAGAAAACACAAAGTACCACTAATACTGACGCAATCAAAGTAGCGATACTACCTAAAATAGCTCCTCCCACAAAGAATATCACCAAAATCCCAAATACTGCAGCAATTTGAATCATAAGCGTTGTTGCTGATTTTTTTCTTTTCACGCCAGCTTCTGCGTAAGATTCATTCATATTACTTCATCCTCCTATGTCAATTTTTCCGTAGAGTTCCCCTAAAGCTACTTACGGATAGGAGAAATCACGATTCCTTACTACCTTCATTATACTAAATTATTTATAAAAGTAAAAGGACTTTATTATCTTTTAAGGAATAATGCGAATGTACTTCGTCTTGACAGATACAATTTGCCTTGCTAAACCCACACAGAGTGAGCGCGATCCCTCATAGTTTTTTAATTCATGACAAGGAGAAGTTCGCCAAGCGTACTTTTTCTTGTTTATAGGTAATTACAACGATATTTCCTATATACTGAAAGAATCCATGTATACTCATACTTATACATGGATTCTAGAGTTTTAAGATATATTAATTTTCTATCAGCTAGATTACATCATACCCATTCCGCCAGGGCCGCCTGCTGGCATAGCTGGAGCTGGTTCTTTAATGGATGCAACTGCAGCTTCTGTTGTTAAGAATGTGGAAGCAACACTGGTAGCATTCTGAAGAGCACTTCTTGTAACCTTAGAAGGATCAAGAATACCGTCTTCTACCATATCTACATACTTCTCTGTTAAAGCATTGAAACCTACACCTGTTTTCTTTTCTCTGACCTTATTTACAATAACAGCGCCTTCTAAACCAGCGTTTTGAGCGATGCATGACAATGGAGCTTCTAATGCTTTTAAGATAATCTGTGCACCAGTTCTCTCATCACCTTCTAATTTAGCAGCAAGTTTAGCAACTTCCTTAGATGCATGGATGTAAGCGGAACCGCCACCTGCAATAATACCTTCTTCCACAGCTGCTCTTGTAGCTGCTAGGGCATCTTCCATACGAAGCTTCTTCTCTTTCATCTCAGTCTCTGTTGCAGCACCTACACGAATTACAGCAACACCACCTGCAAGTTTAGCAAGTCTCTCCTGTAATTTTTCTTTATCAAATTCTGATGTTGTTTCAGCAATCTGAGCCTTAATCTGAGAAATTCTAGCTTCGATTTCTGCTTTATTTCCTTCACCATCAACGATGATAGTGTTTTCTTTTTGAACCTTAACGGATTTTGCACGGCCAAGCTGATCTAATGTAGCATCCTTTAAGTCAAGTCCTAGTTCGTCAGAGATTACAGTACCACCAGTTAAGATAGCAATATCCTGTAACATAGCTTTTCTTCTATCACCATAGCCTGGAGCTTTAACACCAACAACAATGAATGTTCCTCTTAATTTATTGATTACTAATGTTGTTAAAGCTTCACCTTCGATATCTTCAGCGATAATTAATAATCTGGATCCGCTTTGAACAATCTGCTCAAGAACAGGAAGGATTTCCTGAATATTGCTGATCTTCTTATCTGTGATTAAAATATATGGATTATCTAAGTTTGCTTCCATCTTATCCATATCAGTTGCCATATATGCGGAAACATAACCACGGTCGAATTGCATACCTTCTACTAAGTCAAGCTCAGTCTCCATAGTCTTAGACTCTTCAATCGTGATAACACCATCTTTGCTTACCTTATCCATAGCATCAGCAACCATTTCACCAACGGAATCATCACCAGCAGAGATTGCAGCAACCTTAGCTATTTGATCTTTTCCATTAATGGTAGAGCTCATACTGCTAATTGCTTCAACAGCGCAGTCAGTAGCTTTCTTCATACCTTTTCTTAAGATGATTGGGTTAGCACCAGCTGCAAGATTCTTCATACCTTCGTTAATCATTGCCTGAGCAAGAACAGTAGCTGTTGTTGTACCATCACCTGCTACATCATTTGTCTTTGTAGCAACTTCTTTTACAAGCTGAGCACCCATATTCTCAAAGGAATCTTCTAACTCAATTTCTTTTGCAATAGTAACACCATCGTTTGTGATTAATGGTGCTCCAAAGGACTTATCAAGAACTACATTTCTTCCCTTTGGTCCTAGAGTTACTTTAACAGTGTTTGCTAACTTATTTACACCAGCTTCCATAGCTACTCTGGCATCTGCACTATATTTAATATCTTTAGCCATAATTGTTTTCCTCCAAGTTTTAATTTATGATAATCTGATTATATTTCCACGTTTTATATGAAGCACCAAAAATGAATCATATCTTATCAGTACTAATCTGCTACAATTGCTACAATATCGTTTTGTTTTACAACGATAAATTCTTCTTCCTCTAATTTTACTTCAGTTCCAGCATATTTGGAATAAATAACTTTGTCGCCAACTTTCACCTGCATGGTAACTTCTTTTCCATCCATCATTCCACCAGGGCCAACTGCAACAACCTCTGCTTGTTGTGGTTTTTCTTTTGCCTGACCAGGTAATACAATACCCGACTTTGTAGTCTCTTCTGCTACGAGTTGCTTTAATACAACTTTGTCTCCTAATGGCACTAATTTCATATTTATTTCCTCCTTTAATACTGTATTATACCAGTTATTAGCACTCACTCTATTCGAGTGCTAATCGTTGAGTATATATTAGTAAATTTTGCTTCAATGTGCAACTCCTTTTTTTAATCAAAACGTTTTAAAAATCTCACTTATCTAATATATACTCTCGTATACTCTGATATTCTCACTTTTTTATACTTTTTCATCTGTTTTGCTAGTATTCTTCTATGCAAATAGCGGCTTTTCTCATCTTCATCTCGTAATATAACCTTACAGAAGCGAAGCTGCTGTAAGGTTACGAGGAAGTAGCGCAGCGAATTCCTCGTATCCGCTTTGACTTACTAATAATTTACATTAATTTGTAACCATGCTATAATTGTTAACGTAGAAAATACTTTACATACCTACTATAAATAAAACTCTTGGATTTTTCACCTAAGAATAGTCACTACATAAGATTGTGAGGATATAACATGGTTATAAAAATATTAAAGCGCGTTTTTTCCGCTATCTTTGGATTACTTTGTATTGGTCTTATTCTTGCTTCAGCAGTGGAAGTACTAAGCTTTCGCGTTAGATATGATGTGGGAGGCGTCTTTTTAGGACTCTTTTGTATCACCTTACTCTCATTGTTGGCATCATCACTTCTCTCTAGTTCTTTTCAAGAGATAAAGTGGAAACAGCATTCCATGAAAGCTGGTTTATTCCTTATTTTTGCGTTCTATTGCCTGATACTTCTTAACTTACTTTTTATTAGTAGACATATCTTTTTTGAATATGCTTTTTCAAGTAATATCAAAAGTCGGATTGCGACGAGTACAAACTTTATCCCATTTCATACTATGATTAGTTATTTGAAAAATTCCGATAACTTCGAATCAACCGTTATATACACTAATATTATCGGTAATCTGCTCGCGTTTGCACCAATGGGATTTTTTTTACCTCTGTTGTTTCAAAAGCTTAAAAATTTTCTCCCATTCGCTTGTGTAATGGTTCTTACTATTACTGTTATCGAGTTAATACAATTTATAACAAACCTTGGTATTATGGATATTGATGACTTAATTTTAAACCTATGTGGTGCTACATTCGCTTTTTACCTATGTAAATTACCATTCCTTAAGAAACTCTTTCAGAGATTTCATTGGATTTCATAGTTCTACTTTTCTTATTATAAATGAAACGAGGGCAAACGAAAATCTTCCAGAGTGAAACTTAATTCTTTCCTCTTGGAATTCTTCGTTTGTCCTCGCTTCCTATGTTAAATTATATTAACTTTTATCTAACATAAATCTTTTTTTACCTTATTCAAAATTGAAAACTTTATTTATCTTCTACAGTAACACTATTGGTCTTTCTGACTGTTCTTGGAAGAGCATCCTTTGAATTCTTCCATGGTTCATTGACATAACGATAATCAAATTTATCCGTAAACCATTCTAAATCATCTCTGACACGTTTCATATTATCTACATAAAGTGTTCCGAGTTCGGTACGAAATTCTTCTAAAGAAGCACCATTTAAATGCTTTTCTGCTAAATCATACAACATTCCAAAATGCTTGGTACAAAATCCTTTCGATGCACGAAACTTCTCTTTAAATTCATCATCTTTACGATAGAGATAGAAAAAAGAAGCAAGATAAAGTTCGAACATCCCTTTTATTTTATCGCACACAAAACAAGAATGTTCTAAACTTCTAGTATAGTCAACAACAGGATGATCTCCTTCTTTTTTCTTAAAGAATCCGCCACTCGTAGCTTGCTTTTGTTGTAGCAGTTTCTCTGTCTCTTTGATAGAACGATCCATATGTGTCTTTAACATCAATGCTAATCCAAGTCGGTTCTGATTTTCATACAGTAACTTGATATGATTGGAGCAAAATCCAGTTTGATCCGTTACCATACGTACATCATCCTCCATGTAACTAGGCCCCATGGTAAAATCGATTGCATTTTTTTGTAGAGTTTCATACATCTCGCAAACTGGGCATTCACAATCTTTATTGAACGCATCATTTACTGGTATAGTATATAATTGCTCTTTCATATTATTAAATCGTATGCCTTTCCATAGCCTGTAAACTATTAAATATTCATCAGATCCTTTAACTGTCTCGCCTTATCTTTGATACGATCATTGGCATCTCTAGATACAATTACCTTAGAGATATAACGAAGTGCATCCTCTGTTTTTCCCGTTCTTCTTGCTAAATCAGCTAATAGGTATGTAATGGTTGCCTCATCCATTCCACACATTGGAAAATTTTCTTTCGAATAAGCTTCTGCAAATCCCTCATAAGCTTTTGTTAAAAAATCAATTTCTTCGGCCTCTAAATGTGCAACTACTTTATTATAGTTTGGTGTTGTCGTAGGAAGAGATTCTCTCTTCCCACGTATTAACCAACCTGTTTTTAAACAAGTATATGCTCTTTCACTTAGTTTACCTTTCTTTACGATGGTATTAACCAAAGCAAGCTTATGTTTTGTGATAGCCTCATCGTATGTTAGGATATCACCACTTGGAACGGCACCTTTATAAACTGAAGAAATGCTAGCCTTAATTAATTTTGCTTGTGGTGAAGTCATAAAATTAAAGAAACGATTGAGCGCTGCATAACCACATACTGGACAATCCACTACATCGTATTTTAAAGAATCGACTAACTGGTATTTCGGACGTAAATCTGTATCCGCAGATACTAATTTTACTTTTCCTGTTTTCACAGTCTTAGACTTAAACTCATTATCACACACAGGACAAGTATAGGTTTTTTCAAAGATAAAATCCGCCTCAGTGATCTGTGGCTTTTCTTCCTGAACCGATTTTCCCTGTTGTCCTTCATTCGTTTCATACACTTCCATATTGGTAAGCTTTCCTAACCCCATTGATTCTAACCCAGAAAATAAATTGGCCATGTCATTCCCTCCTATGCAGGCTTATAACTGCTCTTTAGTGATGCTATCCTGTTAAATACTAGTTTCTCGCCTGTGGAATCTTTACAATCCACACAGAAAAATCCATTTCTTAAGAACTGAAATCTATCAAAAGCTTTTACACCCTGTAAGCTTGGTTCTACGAAGCACTCGCTAACAACAATTGAATTTGGATTAAGGTTTACGGAACCATCTTCGTTGTATACACCCTTTTCCTCATCTACTAGATTCTCATATAATCTAGCTTCTGCTTTGATAGCATGCGGTGCGGATACCCAATGAATCGTACCTTTTACTTTTCTTGCATTAAAGCCAGATCCACTCTTTGTTTCCGGATCATACGTACAATAAACTTCCGTAACATTACCAGCTTCATCTGTCTTATAATCTGTGCAGGTTACAAAATAAGCAT
>DPVV01000340.1:0-7717 GCA_003526525.1 Lachnoclostridium phytofermentans
ACATTAAATGTATATTCACAACTTGCAAATTATGAGGGCATCCAAATTGGATGGTTTGCAGATGTAATTCTTGAAAAATTCAATGTAAAATTAAACATTATCGATGAAGGTGACGGTGTATTTCCGACCCGTATGGAATCCGGAGATTTGGGAGATCTCGTAGTATTCGGTAATGATGGAGACCAATACAAGCAAGCAGTAGAAAAGGGAATGCTTTTTGATTGGGAAGACGAAGATCTTGTTAAAAACTATGGACCGTCTATTAATAAAAATATGAGTGCTGCATTAGAAAAAAACAAGATGATCTCAGGCGGAAAGATGTATGGCTTCGGATATAATGTAGCATTAAATGGTGGTAGCTTTGGTGATTTCGATTACCATCCAGACCTACGTTGGGATTTATATCAACAAATTGGTAGTCCTTCAATTAATACATTAGAGGATTATGTTGGTGTATTAAAGAAAATGAAAGAAGTATGTCCTACCTCGGATTCTGGGACAGAAACCTATGGTGTATCCTTATTTAATGATTGGGATGGCAATATGGCTATGTTCGTAAAGGCAACTGCAACCAACTTCTTTGGTGTTGATGAATTCCATTTCGGATTTTATAACGCAGATGATGGTTCATTCCAGGATTGCTTGGCTGACAATGGCTATTATTTAAGATGTTTAAAGTTCTATAATACTTTATTTCAAAATGGTTTACTTGATCCAGACTCTATGACTCAAGGATATTCAGGGTGTATGGAAGATTATCAAGACGGTGGCGCTTTCTTCTGTATCTTTGGTTGGATGGCAGCTCCTCAATATAACACGGATGAACACGTTGCAGCAGGAAAGAAAATGCTTCCTGTAGCAGCGAAAGATCAGGACACTTTAGTTTATGGTCTTAATACCAATGGTGGTAACCGTATCTGGTCTATCGGTGCTAACACGAAGTATCCAGAACTTTGTATGGCAATTTATAACTGGTTATGCACTCCAGAAGGTTATATAACCTCCGAATATGGTCCAAAGGATATATGTTGGGAATACATGCCAGATGGTTCTGTTGATTTAACCGAGTTTGGCTTACAGTGTCAAATTAATCAAAAAACGACTATGCCTGCTCCATACACTGGATACTGGGAAGATGGACGTCAACAAATCAATAATTTAACTTGGGATAAGAACACGGAAATCTTAGGTGGTGTAAATGGTCAGACTTATAACTATTTATATTGGCCACGTTATTTAAATCTTCCAGTTTCTGCTGTAGATCAGAGCTGGAAAGATGCTACTAAGTCCGATAGCTTTAGAGAGTATTTATCAAAGTTTAATTATTCCGTATCAAAGGCAAATACATATTCTGATAGTGTAAGAAGCGATGAACTTGATACTATATGGAATCAGGTAAAAGAATGTATTCAGAATGGTTCTTGGAAAGCTATATATGCAAAGACAGATGCTGATTTCAATGAGATTGTTAATCAGATGAAAACAGAAGCTTACAATTATGGTTTCCAACAGTGTATCGATTGGAGCGCGAATGAAGCTACTCTTCGTCATGCTGCAGAAAATAAATAAAAGATAAAAACTGTAGCTGCTGCATTTACTGCAGCAGCTACTTTTCGAAAGGAGAACACGATGCAATTCTTTCAAGTTGACAGTTCACTGTATAAATTTTTACAACGGTTATTAGATGTGTTAATCTTAAATTTTTGGCTGATTGTATGCAGTATTCCGATTATAACAGCAGGGGCATCCATTACAGCAGCTTACAGTGTTGCGTTAAAGATGGCAAGAGAAGAAGAAGGGTATATTACAAAATCATTCTTTCAAGCATTCAAAGAAAATTGGAAGCAAGGAACTGTTTTATGGCTTATTACTATTGTTTGTAGTTATATCATATATCTCGATTTTGAAGTGTATTGCTCGTATGAAAATGGACCAGTATTATTATTAATTATTGGAATTTTAGCCTGTATTGCATTGTTTAGTTCTGTGATTTATGCGTATCCACAAGCAGCTCGGTATGAGAATACGATAAAACAATATATTATAAATTCGAGGCAAATTACAATTCGTTTTATCGGCAAAACATTGCTCTTAGTATTCATAGTTATGGTTGAACTATTATTAGCTATTTTTAATTCGGTTACAATATTTTTTGCTATTTTAATTGGTCCGGCAGTAATTATTTATACGATTAGCGGGATTTGTGTTAAGATATTTGAGGAAATTGAATTAGAAACAAAAGAGAGTAAATAAAAGATAGTAAATAAAAGATAGTAAAATAAAAGATAGTAAATAAAAGAGAGTAAATAGAAGATAGCAAATAGAAGATAGTAGATAAAAGGTAAGAAATGATAGATAACAAAAAAGTTAGCGAATGTAAGAAAAAATGAAATTAACAAATGAATAAGAAAAGAGGCATACCCCATGGTGAAAGCAGTATTCTTTGACTTATTTTTTACACTAATTGTACCAAACTATCTAGAAGAAAATAACGAATATGAAGTTCTTAAGCTTAGTAAAGAAGAATGGGAAAGTTATGCAGAGAATGATGAACTTTATCGAGAACGTGCATTAGGAATTATAAGCGACGAAGTTAGTATAATAAAAAAAATCTTAGCACTTATGCCTTTTAAAGCGACCGAGGAGCAGATTACTGAGATAATTAATCGGCGTAATGATAGAATGAAAAGAGCTTTAATGACTGTGGATAAAGAAATAATGGATACCATAAAGTCTTTAAAAGCATTGGATATTAAGATATGTCTAATTAGTAATGCAGATTGTATGGATTGTAAGTATTGGAATCAATCCGCATTATCGAAGCTTTTTGACTATGCAGTATTTTCTTGCAATGTTGGTGTGTTAAAGCCAGAGAGTGGAATTTATGAGTATGCGCTAAATAGTATTGGAGTTAATCCAGAGGATAGTTTATTTGTTGGAGATGGAGGATCAGATGAGCTATTTGGAGCTAAACGAGTTGGTATGAAAACAGTATTCACAGAATATTTAGACAGAAAGGAAGACAAAAAAAGAAAAGAATTAATGGCAGAAGCGGATTATCACATAGATAAATTTAGTGATTTATTAAAGATAATTTTTGCGAAATAGATAAGTTAAATAGAAAAAATCGAATAGAAGTTGAATGTAAAAACAACCTGAATACAACTTAAATACTAAATATAAGTATGACTATCGTAACTTAAACTTAGAAATAAGCAATTTTCTTTTCTTCATAAGTATGGATACCTTGTATTCTAAAATAAGTTAATTTCTATGAAACAAAAGAAGACCCCATAATTTATGAGGTCTTCTTTTGGGAGATAAAATATAGATATACGATAAAAAAATAGCTGTTTTGACTTATTATAAACATTGTTTGCTATATTTTCGTTATCACTACATACCTTAACAGTTATATTACGAGTGATGTTTCCTTAGCATATTAACTAGGAAAAACAACAGTTAAAAGCATCTTAAAGGCTTCTTTTGCATATACAGCGTGTGGTTTTTGGGCTGGCATAATAAGAGTCTCACCAGCATTTAAAATATAAACAGTACCATCAACAGTAAACTGACCAACACCTTCAAGGACAGTTACCATTGCATCACCGCTAGAATCATGGGTACTGATTTCTTCATCTTTGTCAAATCCAAATAAGGTAATGCTGATTGCAGAATTCTGAGCAAGAGTCTTGCTTACAATCTGACCTGGTTGGATCGCTACTTCATCAGTAAGTTTACATATTGTCTCGTGTGGTAAATTCTTAATATAAACACTCATGATATGTTCCTCCTTTAATTTGTTTTAATTGCTCCGACTGGACAATTATCAACTGCATCTAATACATCAGCTTCTAGATCTTTGGATACATCTTCATCAATTGCCTTAGCCAATCTTTCCTCTGTCATATTAAAAACGTTAGGGCAACTATTTGCACAAAGACCACATCCGATACAATCTTCATTAACATAAGCTTTCATAATATTACCTCCTCGCAATTATTTCCTTTTTATAGTTATATTATAATATGATTTTAAGAATATTTCAGTTGTAAAAACAACAAAGTAAATGATCAGGAGGACGAAACTGGTGCTCATGCTTTTGTTATTCATTATGAAATTTTGTTTTTAGATAACGCATCAATATAAGTAGACCATAAATCTGGACTAAAATCCAATATTGATTTGGTGCTCTCTGCAACCTCGCTATTTAATATATTATTTATCATATCCGTTTCAAAATAATGAATTTTTTCAGACCCATATTGATGATCAATCAGGTAAATTAGGCTTAGTCCACTTGAACAGAGCACCGCGACTTTAGGTAGTTCACTATTAACAATCCTGATTTTATCCTTGCTTTTTTCATTTATATAAGTTTCAAACCGCTTAAGATATGAGATAAGTTCATCGGGTGCAATATCAACCGTGCCAATGAGAGGCACAATGGCTTTACCTGTAGCGTATATAGCCATCATGGCATCTATTGTTACGAAAAAAGTAGTCTCTTTTATTAAGATGTCATTAAAAAGTTTCAAGATACTATTTTTTATGCTTTCTTTGCTTTCTACGCTTTCCAAATCTTTCTTTTTAATCAAATATCCAATCGATATAAAATTATATACTGCATTAATATTCCTATTAGTCAACTTATCGATGAGTGATGGATTAGCTTCCAAAGCAGCAGTAGCTTCACTTCTATTATAACTGATTTTTATAGCATCTTTTTTCATAAGGGAATTGAAAAATACAGTTAAATAGCTTTTATGTATGATTAGTGTCATAAGAGGTGACCCATCAAGTTGTGTGCTGAAAAGCAAGAGAAATTGTCCTTTCAATAACAAAAAGATAGAATCTATCTCTTTTGTGATTTTCCATAAATTCAAATCAGCGTACAGCTGTGCTTTGACAATTGTTAAAAGAAATTCAATATCATACTCATCGTACGATGTCTCTAAGGATGACATATCGAAAAAGTGACTGAAAATGATGTTTTTTTGCTTTTTTGAGTTTATTATTTTTATTCGACGGAAAATATCGGAATAAAGTTTGTTGAACAGAGGCAGGGTGCTGTAAAATTCTAAGGGAATATTGATATCATTCATTATGGAGTCTGAAATAATGATACAAAACATATTCAGAATAGTTTTTTTTCCTAAAAAGCATATTTCTCTATCAGGATAATCAAGATTCATATCATTTTCAATAGACAAGTCTTTATCAAACGCGTATTCTATGGCATACGCCAAATACATTTCCAATTCATATTTAGAGCTGAAATCATATATAACTGGAAATAGATTTGCAAATTTTGAATAGCACCCCAGGCAGTATATAGTTTCAGCAAAATAATTAGCAGCTTGCTTGCAAAATGCTCTTTTTTCTCTAAAAAGAGGTAGCCTTCTCCCTGTTAGTATTTTGCTTAATCCGCTTGGCGTCATATTCAAACCGATTGCAAAATCAGTCTTAGATATTTGTGCTATGTTAATAAGTTCTTCTAATAAAATACTGATTTTCATTTAGCTCCTCCTAATTAACTGAATATTCCAATATAATTTCATAAAGATAACTGTTACTATATTATATACTATTTTTTTCATTTTTGCTTTCCTGAAAAGGAAAATAGTGCTAAAATATTTTCTTTTTTTGTCTATTACTAGAGAAAATTAGTTCAGACTTTTCAAGTGCTTCTAAAACTAATCCATTATAATTGTAAGCGGAATGTTTTGCCTAACTATATACTTGTGCATTATATAGTTTTTGGTATGACATTTGTAATGAATCAAAAGGCCAAAGGAGTTGATATTATATTAAACGAAAAGTACGTAAGAGTAAGCCACCAGCTAGGCCGATGGATGATTTTAAGTTAATAAATCATATATTTATATGGACTAACTATGAAAAAATAAAAGGAGGTAATATATGACTTTAATAAAGAATGTAAAGCGAAAGTTAAGTTTACTTTTCGTTTTGATGCTGGTTGTTAATATGATTAGTAGCAATCTATCAGGAAATACCAGCGTAGTGAAAGCGGCGAGTGTGCCTGAAGATTTTCGGTTAACATCTGTTGCAATGAAAGAAGGAAACACAGTGATACCGTGGGATCAGCCAATAGTGATGGAAGAGAATAAAAGAATTTCTCTTTCTCTTGCTTGGGAGATTGATAACGGTGCACCTCTGGATGATGGAGACCAGAAAACAATACAAATACCGGATATATTCCTACCAGTTGCTAGTACTGGGGGAACAATGATGATGGATATAGATGGTGAAGATTTAGTAATTGGCAGCTATTCGATAGATAGCAATAATCTTCTTACCCTAACCTTTAATGAAGTTTTAAAGACAGGCGGAATTTATGAAGAGGACCGAAGTGGAGAGGTAATCCTTGATTTCAAAATAGATGTAACTAAGTTTATTGATGATGCATCTAAAATAATTGATTTTGGTTATGAAGCATTTCGTATTCCGATTATGGTTAAAAGCCCTAATAATAAGGGAAACCATATTACTAAGAGTGAGTCCCATGAACATGAGAATCCTTCCTATGTTGATTGGACTGTTGATGTAAATACTAGCTTGGACATTATCCAAGATGCTTTTATATCTGATCAGATTCCAGAAGGATTATCCTTGATACCTGATACAATTCAGGTAAATAAGCTTAAGGTTTCCTATAATGGAACAGTAACCGGCATAGGTGAGGATGTGACGACTTCTGTACGAGCTGCAAGCGGTACTTCAATTTCATCAACTGATTTTACATTGAATTTGGGTGAAATTAAAGAGGCATATCGAATTACTTATCGTACCAACATAACAGAGTATGGTAAAAAAGGTTATACCAATAATGCTGTTTTGAAGAATGGTACAACAGAATTAGGCACTGATTCCAAGACAATTCCTACTTTGATCAAAGGTTCTTTGATAGAAAAATCGGGAATAGCTAAAAATTATGATGGAATAAATTCTGATAAAATAGAATGGACAATTGATATTAATAAGGCTGAAATGAATCTCACGAATGCACAGGTGAACGATCCTCAGATTACAGCTATTAATCAGAAAATTAAGAACGGTACAATTAAGGTATGGGAGCTTAATAAGAGCGGAGGAACTTGGAGCAAAGGCGCTGAAGTAACGAATCTTATCAAAGGGCTTAACGGAAAAGAAAGCAATGAAGACTTAGCTTTCCCTATTCAGTTAGGAGATCTTGATAAGAAAGCATATCGAATTACTTTTGATGCAGACATTGATTATCCTGCAGACTATACACCAGAAATTACTTGCACCAATGAAGCTGACTTAACTGCTGATGGAGGAATCACAGAGAACGTTATTAACTCGGTAAAGGTAACGAGAGGTGCTCTTCTAACTAAGGAGGCTACAGGAACTACGATTAACTATGATACGAAAGAAATTTCGTGGAAATTGGTAGCTAATCAAGGAAAACATACGATTACGAATGCTACTCTACATGATAATCTGCCAGCCGGGTTAACATTAAAGCGTGACAGTATTAAAATCACAATTGGTGGTGTTACTAAAAGCTTATCAGATTTCATCGTAAACCCTGGTAGTGGCGATATCACCGGTGAAAAAGATGTCAGTCCAGACCTTACGATAAATTTTGGCACGATTAATGATATAGTAATTATTGAATATGTAACAGCAATTAATGATTCAGAGTTATTTGGAAGTAAATTTGAAAATGAAC
>DPVV01000340.1:7816-17238 GCA_003526525.1 Lachnoclostridium phytofermentans
AGTAAATTTGAAAATGAAGCATGGCTCACTGGAGGCGGAATTGGTAATGGAAGTGGTCCGGGGAGTGGTTATGAAGGTTATTATGAACCGATAAAGAAGGATATTACTCCAACCATACAGAATTATTTTACTAAGTCTACAATAGGTAGCATATCATCATTAAAAAAAGTTGACGGAGTAACTTATGATGGTCTGAATTATGAAACTATGACCATGTGCTGGAAACTTGAAATGAAACCAATGAAGGAAGGAATTACAGAGTTAATAATAGAAGATACCTTCCCTAATAAAGGACAATACTTTTTAAAAGACACGCTAAGGTTTGTAAAGCAAGATGGAACTTTATTCGTATTGGGAACTGATTATACTATTAGTGATCTTGATGGCACAGATGTGAATTATCAGAATGGTTTCAAATTAGTATTAAATGCAGGTGTTACTCTTAAGGATCAGGATTATAACATTTATTATAAAACAAGCTTTGATCAAGATGAATATCATGCTATCGAAAAAAATACTTCTTCGGTAAGTAATGGAAGTGCTGTTTACAACAATAAAGCCAGCATTACCTATATTCCAGAGGGTAAAACAGTTAGAATATCTCTACCTGATTCTACAGCATCCTATGATGTGAACTATATTACCCACAACCAAGGTGATAAGAAATGTACTGGATATAGTCTTCAGGATAGAGAAATTCGTTGGGAGATACTTGCTAATCATCAAGGGAGAATAATAAGCGGAAGCGAGCTTGTAGTCACTGATAAATTCTCAGAAGGTCAGGAATTTGACGAAAATTCCATACAAGTAATCCAATATAAGGTGAATGCTAACGGAACTCGTACAGATGTTAAAACCCTAGATAAGGGAACGGACTATACGGTTATGAAGGATTCCAATGAACTTGGGTTTACTGTAAAAATTGGAGCACCTAATAAGGATAATCCACATCGAATTGTATATAAAACTAAGATCGTTGAATTATCAAAACAAGTATACACTAACACTGCAACTATTGAGGGAATTCCTTATAGTGATAAGGTAACCAACCCAAGACATGATAAGTTCCTAAGTAAAACCACAGTGGATGGTACGATTACTCAAGCTTATCAAGACGACGAAATTCAGTGGAAAGTAGTACTTAATGAAAGTCTTTCTGAAGTTAAGAATGCGAAGTATGTTGATAAGATTAGCGGCGGACATGAGTATGTTACTGGAAGTCTTAAGGTATATGAGATTAATCGAAGCAATAATGGCGAAGGTACGAAGATTACTCCAGCCATACAGGAAGGTGAGAATACTTATTCCTTAGATGCCGCTAGAGATCCAATCACTGGAGAGTGGACATTAACCCTTACCTTTCATCAAGATATCCATAAGCAATATCAAATAGAATATTCAACAGTTGTAACCAAAGCTACAGGAAGTATTGTAAATGCTGCTACATTTGAGGGAAGCGAAGTTTCTTCTAATGATTCAGGAGCACATGAAACAAAGACTTTTAATATATCTCAGTCATCCTCTGCTACAGGTACTGGTAGCAGCCCTAGAGGAAGTATCAGGATAGAAAAGGTGGATTTAGCTACTGGAAGGCTAATTACCGATACACCAGCAAAATTTGAATTATATTACCTCTTGAATGGAAATGAGATTATTGTTGGTGAGTTAGCGAAGGAAACTGAGAGTGGTATATTACTCTATAACTCCGTACCTATTAATAAAGATTATTACCTAAGAGAAATAGAAGCTCCAACAGGATATCTTTCAGGTGACACTATCAAACCAATTAAAATCGAAAAAGGTAGTATAGAGAAAGGTCAGACTTTAGCTGTTCAAGTAAAGAATGAGAAGATAGAAAAAGAATTAAGAATTAACAAGGTAGATATGGATAAATCAGCCTTAAAACTTTTTGGAGCTGTATTTAGATTGTACAAAATATCATCCACAGACCCTCTGGTAAAAACACAGATACCAGGAGAATTCACTACAGATGATAGTGGTGTGGTAACCATAGTTGGTTTAGAAGATGGTGACTATGAGTTAGAGGAAATTACAGCACCAGCAAATTATCAGTTACCTGAGAATCGTATTACCAAAGTCAGAATCGATAAAGATAAGGATTATGAAGATTTGGTGAAGGATAACATAATAAACTATACCGTGGCTAACGAGAAACAGTTTGCACTGAATATCACAAAGGTAGATTATGAAGATAGCAGTAAAGGTTTAGCAGGTACAGAGTTTAAATTATATCGAATTGATGTTACTCCTGAGGTGCAAATCGGAGGAATCTATACGACAGGAACCGATGGCAAATTATTGATTGAAGGGTTAGACAATGGAACGTACCGCTTAGTTGAAAGAAAAGCTTCACAGGGGTATCAGTTACCTGAGAATCCGAACACAATAATATCAGTTGATGCAGCACATGATCTTTCTACAGATGGAACGAAGGATTATACTATTACTGTTGAAAACATTATAAATAAGAAACTAAAATCGGTTACAGTAAAAAAAGTAAGTGCAGAAGATCCTACCACTTTACTTGAAGGTGCAGAGTTTAAACTTTATGATGCTTCTAATAATCAAATTGGAGGTACGTATAGAACGAATGAATTTGGTGAATTTAAGATACAGGATTTGGAAGTTGGAGTTTACAAACTTGTGGAAACAAAAGCTCCAGCAGGATATTTTCTCCCAGAACTTGCTCTAAGAGAAACCACCATTATCATTACTCATAATACGGACTATGACTATATTCTTCCGGGAATTACTAACCAAATGCTTCGAACTATTAAAATAGTTAAGATTGATGAAGATAGTTTGAATCCTTTAGAAGGTGCAAAGTTTGATGTTTATAAGGATGGAATTAAAGTCGGAACTATGACTACTGACGAAAACGGTGAGGCAGAAATAGATGGGCTGTTATTAGGTGATTATACAATAGTTGAAACAACTCCACCGACAGGCTATCAGCTACCAGAGAATCCAAATACTACAGTAAGTTTAAAGACAGGTGCAGCAGCTACAGTAGCAGAAACTATCACTAATAACAAGTATAAAACTCTTGAAATTACTAAGGTAGATGCCAATGACAATGGATTATTCTTAGAAAATGTCGGTTTTGAACTTTATGATTCCAAAGGTCAGCTTGTTCGAAAAGGTGAAACAGATAAATCTGGTAAGCTTACCTTTGAAAATTTAGTATTTGGTACCTATACACTAAAAGAAGTAAAATCACGTGCCGGGTATCAGTTAATCAGTACACCGATTGAGATTGTATTGGATAGAACTACTCCGTTCCTTTACGGACTCACGGTTAAAAATAATAAGATAAAGATAACACCGGAACCACCGTTTCCTATTGATCCGGGTACGGGTACACCAACGCCAACACCGGAACCAACGAAACCAATAACACCAACGCCTGAACCAACGAAACCGGCAAAACCAACGCCAAAGACAAAGCCAGAAAAGCCTATAACACCAACACGGAAGCCTGAAACAGGAGAGAAAGTAACTACCCCTAAGGAAGAGCCAAAAGAAGGCAAGGTTCCTGTTCCAGATGGAGGAAAGCCTAAGGTTTCGGAGAAACCTAAGCATGGTAAGGTAACTGTGGATGATAGTGGAAAATGGATTTATATCCCTGATAAAGAATTTATCGGTGAGGATGAGTTTGAAATTAAGGTTATTGATGAAGATGGAAAAGAAGAGGATTTTTACTTTAAAGTTGAAGTCGAAGAGGTTCCTTTAGGTAATATTGATGTAGATCATAAGGAAAAGGATAAGGGTGTTAAAGATATTCCCAAAACAGGTGAAACTGGCATCCAGATTGAGTTTTTACTTGGTTCCTTAATGATAATACTTGGAGCTGTTATTAGAAAAAAAACTAAATGATGATGAAAATCGAAACGTTTTATAGGAAGTCTACTTTTTATCTCATGATGAATCCTGCAAAATGATCGATGGTAAAAGGAATAATGGAATGGAGCAATGCTTCTATTCCATTATTCCTTACCAGAAAAAGACGTAAAGCAAGTTTTTTCTTTTTTGAATTCTAGGAAATTACCTGAATATGGAACATTAGACCTATTTCGCAAATTCTATAAACGGTATAAAATAGAATTAAGAAAACTATATATAGACAAAGTTGGAGCTTTCCAGCGATAATAGCAAACCTAGTGAAAACTAGCGACGCAAAGCTATAGGGTCATCCTTAGATATTCTAAGATGATAGCCAGTTACCGAAAGGAGAGTTTTTTTATGAACTCAAAAAAAATTTTAAAGAAATTAGTTCTACTCCTGTTTCCTTTCATAGTGTTATTAAATTCTGTAAAAATACAGGCAAAAGCCAACGTCGAATTAGATGAAAGTCATTTGGCCGAAGGCTACGTATCCACAAGTTTAAAGGAAACAAAGAAATCAGTAGCATATGTAATTGTTATTAGCAAAGACAAAGAATCTTATAATTATCCTGTTGTAGACGGAGGAAAATATCCTTTCACTTTAGGCAATGGAACGTATCAAATTATGATAGGTGAAAAAGTAGAAGGAAATAAATATTCAGCTATTCTACAAAAAGAAATTAAAGTTAAAATAAAGGATGAAACTACCGTATATCTTCAATCGAATGAAGCAATCAATTGGGAAAATGAAGACAGCAGCATACTTAAGAAAGCGAAAGAATTAACTAAAAATTCGAAAACTAACATAGATAAAGCTAAGGCAATACATAACTATATCATAAAAAACTATTCTTATGATAATAAAAAAGCGGATAAAGTAACAAAGGATTATATACCTAATTTAAAATCTTTTTATAAGACACAAAAGGGGATTTGTTATGACTATGTAACTTTAACAGCAGTAATGCTTCGTAGTGTAGGTGTTCCTACAAAAATAGTAAAAGGATTCGAATCGAGCAATCCTGAAACTTTTCATGCGTGGAATCAAGTATATAATGAAGCTACAAAACAATGGGTTACTATAGACACTACTTATGATGCTACTTTACAGGCAGCAGGTAAAAAAATTAAATTTGAGAAAAGTGCTAAAAATTATACATTAGAAAAAGCGTATTAATATAATGGAAGTAAATATTTCTATTTTTTTGATTCGAAGATCAAATAATTTATGTGAACAATAATGGTATCTTTAAAAAGAAAAACAGCGGTTATGAATCGCTGTTTTTTTCGTGCACATCTCGAAAAACTTCTCGATCCATCTGAAATTTAACTCCAAAGTCTATATATACATATAAAAATCCAATAATTTACGAGATTGTAATATGTAAATTTTTGTGGTAAATTAAAAGAAAAATAAATGCTAACTTATAAATACTATAAAAATATATGAACAAGAAATAAAAAAGGTGGTTAGTTACATTTATAGAAATTTGTTTTAAAGGAGGATCCATTGAAAAAGTTTATAATAATCTCTGCAGCTATTATAATATCAGCGTTTATAAGCTATAAATTTTTTTTCCTATTTAGAAATTTTGCATCCACCTTTTCAGAGAATGGGATATCCTATGTTTCCAAGGTGGACAACCAGTCATTCTATACATATGAGTATGGAAAGTGGAATAAATCGTTTATTAAAGGGATAAATATGGGGGCTGCGATGCCAGGAACTTTCCCAGGAGAGTTAGCTATATCAAAAGAGGATTACCTAAGATGGCTAAAACAAATTGCAGCCATGAATGCAGATGTAATAAGAGTATATACCATATTAAAACCTGAATTCTATGAAGCACTATATGATTACAATAAAAGTGCACTGAAGCCTTTGTATATCTTTCAAGGAGTCTGGTTAGATGAAGTTGATATGGAGGAATTTCAGGATGCGCATAATCCAAAAATAAAGGAAAACTTTAAAAAGGATATAAAAACACTAATCGATATTATACATGGTAATGCAAAGCTCGAGCCAAAGAAAGGGCATGCCAGCGGGGTTTATACAAAGAATATATCTCCTTATGTTATGGGATGGATTTTAGGGATTGAGTGGGCTCCGGAATTTGTATTAAGTACCAATGAAGCTAACCCAAGTATTGGTAGTTTCGACGGAGACTATATATATACAGAAAATGCTTCACCCTTTGAAGTTTTTTTAGCTGAAGTAGGAGATTATGCCATAGAGTATGAAACGATGAATTATAAAATGCAGAGGCCTTTGAGTTTTACAAATTGGGTGACAACAGATACATTAAGACATCCAAATGAACCTCTGGAGAACGAAGATATGGTTGAAGTAAACACAGAACATATCAAGAAGAAAGATTCTTTTAAGCCAGGGCTTTTTGCATCCTATCATATATATCCTTACTATCCGGACTTTATGAACTACCAGCATGATTATGCCGCATATAAGGATAAATCAGGGAAAATAAATACTTATAAAGCATATTTAAAGGACTTAAAAAAAGAGCATACCGTACCGGTATTAGTTGCGGAATTTGGGATACCGGCAGCAAGAGGAATGGCGCACATAAATATTCATATGGGATATAACCAAGGGAATGTGGATGAGAAAAGCCAAGGAGAAATGAATGCTGCTATGCTACGGGATATTTATGAGGAAGGCTATGCTGGAGGGATCGTATTTACATGGCAGGACGAATGGTTTAAAAGAACTTGGAATACTATGGATTTAGATATTCCGGATAGTAGACCCTTCTGGTCGAATCCACAGACCAATGAGCAGGAGTTTGGAGTATTAGCCTTTGATCCTGGAAAGGGTAGCAGTATATGCTATGTCGATGGTGAAATATCTGATTGGAAAGAAGACACTCCATTCATTGATACCAATAACATGAAATTATATGTGAAAAGTGATGAAAAGTATCTATATATTATGGGTGATATTAAGAACTTAGACTTTGAAAAAGACAAGCTTCTACTTCCAATCGACATTACACCAAACTCCGGGAACCTAAAATACAATGCTTATAATATAGATCTAAAAAGGCCAGCGGACATGGTCATTGCAATCGATAAGAAGTCCGGTTCAAGAGTTGTAGTAGATTCGTATTATGATGTTTTTTACTATACCTATGCAAAGCAATTGGAAATGATGGAACAAAACGCCTCTTATGAAAAAATAGGAAGTGGAAATTTCAATCCAATCTACTTATGTCTTAACAGGCCATTATATTTACCGGAAGACAAGAAAACACTTCCTATAGAAAAATACGAAACAGGTATGCTGTTAGAAGGAAATGCTAATCCAAATCATAAGGAGTATAATTCACTTACAGACTATGCTGTAAAGGGTGATAAGATTGAAATCAGAATCCCATGGCAGCTTTTGAATGTAATGGATCCATCTACAAAAATGATTATGGATGATCTGTATGAGAAGAAAGGAGTTTCTCCTATAAAAATTCAAGGTCTTTATATAGGAGGTATTTTGATTAGGGATAATGCTGTTACAGTAAACAGTAGCATGGATTATTATACCTGGAAGGAATGGGATACGCCAACTTATCATGAAAGATTGAAGCCTTCCTACTATATTTTGAAAAAAGCTTTTAAGTCAATCGGAAATTAACTTGAAGCAATGCCACGTAGTGGCTATAAGGTTATGTGCAAGTAGCGTAAGCGGATTACGAATATCCGCTTTGACAAAATCTGAACTTTTTTAGAAGGGGGAACATGGAGCAATATATATATATTTCAATCACATTTTTTTCTCTGATTATATTTCTATTGTATATTTACATTCTGTATGAGAAAATTTCTGAAGCATGCAGAAACAATAAAATAAGAAAACATACTCATAAAATAGAACCTTATATTGATTATATTCTTAATGAAATTAGAGAAGGAAAGGAAACAACTTCAGCAACATTGGAAAATATTAAAGATGCCTGTAATGATAAAACGAAAAGTGAAGTAATCGAAGAAATAATTTTAGATCGTCTCGAAAGTTTTGACAGCACGTATTTACCAAAGCTAACAGAGCTATGTCATGATACCTGTATTGTTGAGCATGAGATAAACAATTTGAAAAGTAGAAATTACTTCAAAAAGGCTTTAGCTGCCAAACGCTTAGGTGAGTTTAGAAGTAAAGAAGCGGTCCAGGCATTGTTAGATGAAATAAACGTAAGAAACAACGATGTGACATATAACATTCTTTTAGCGCTGGCTAAGATAGGGGATGAACCAGCATTTATAAAGGCATTTGAAGGCATTGATGCATCACTAAGCTTAAGTGAAAGAAGTTTAATAGAAATAGTCGACAGCTTTGAAGGTGACAAAAATAATATTTATAAGCATATGATAAATGGGAGTAATAGCTACTTTACGGTGGTATTCATTAAGTCAGCAGGAAATTCTAAAAATATATCACTTAGCAAAGACATATCAAAATATTTGTTAAGCGAAAACAAGGAACTTAGGATTGCTGCTGTAAAAGCTATGGGCAACATAGGTGATGAAGAATATTTAGATGATATCATAGAGCTTTTAAAGGATTGTGAATGGGAAGTAAGAGCACTGTCTGCAAAAGCCCTTAGCAACTTTACCGATCATAAAATATTAATTCCTCTTAAGAACGCCCTTTCAGATAGAGAGTGGCATGTAAGGTATAATGCAGCAACAACTATACTGAATCATAAAGACGGAATGAGTGTTGTATCTTCTGTATTTGAGGGAGATGATGAATTTGCCAAGGATATAATTATTTCGGCTATAGAACACTCCGCTGAGAATAAAAACTATTTACATGAAAGTTTTAAAAATTTGGCTGAGAGAAAGTCTGCCATCATGCGAGGTGTTGTATGAGCTCAGAATTCATTAAACAGATAGTCACAGGCTTTAATTATATTGTATTTTATTATGTACTGGCTATTAATACTATCTATTTTATGCAGTTAATTATGTCTGCTTTTGGCCTATATGATTATATTCGGAAAATGCATTACTCCGACTATAAAAAATATACTACTTCCGTAAACATGATTCCTATTTCGGTATTGGTACCTGCCTATAATGAGGAAAATACAATAGTAGATAATATAAAATCTTTATTGGCGTTAAACTACCCATCCTTTGAAGTGATCGTTATTAATGATGGTTCTCAAGACAATACCTTTCATAAAATAGTAGAAGCTTACAATTTAAAGGAAATCAGTCAGCCTGTAAGGCATTTGATAAAAACAAAAAGTGTGAAAGGAATTTATAAAAATCTCGATATACCAAATCTTATTTTGGTTGACAAGGAAAATGGCGGTAAAGCAGATGCGCTCAATGTTGGAATAAATATATCAAAGTATCCTGTATTTACTACGATTGACGCTGACTCAATACTTGAAAGTGATTCCTTAGTCAGAGTAATCATGCCTTTCATTGAGGACCATTTAACAGTGGCTGTCGGTGGGATTGTCAGAATTGCAAACGGCAGTAAAATCAAGGACGGAA
>DPVV01000333.1 GCA_003526525.1 Lachnoclostridium phytofermentans
CAGGTTTAAATATCTTCTTTTTCCAAACAATTGCTAATAGTGGCAGGCTAAATAATGTACAAAACACACCAATTGGAAAGCCCGTTACATAGTTTACCAAGATAGCAATACCACTAGCCCCTCCTGGTGCAATTTTCGCCGGTGCTGCAAAGGACCTCATTCCCACAGTATATAAAAAAATACCTATCACGTTTAGCAGTATTACCATGCCTGTTTTTTGCTCTTTCATCCAAAACCATACCTTTCTACCCTTGGTAACTTTTAGCACAGGCAAATGTGTAAAAATTCAATTACTTATTTATCTTATCTAATATCTTTAGTATCAGAGCTACACTGCCCACATTATAACCGGCACAACTATATACTCCGGTACACCCTTGATTTAGCGTAACTAATAATGGTAATTTTTCAGGGTCTACATACATTCTTCTTGCTACTGGCTCAGCATGTTCTAACTCAGAGTCAAAATAAACCTGAATATTTGGTATTTTTTCCAATACCTTTTTCAGCGTATCATTCGTTAGGGCTTCCTGATCCTTTACTATAAATAAAATGTTACCATGAAACTTCTGTAATTCTGTTTCTTTTTCTAACATTTCATTTAATACATGCTCTGTTGGCTCTTTTCCTTCATCAAGAAAAGCTAAAATACCGTTCTTCTGATTCATTAGTCCAGACAACCAATATTCCTTCTGACCGTCTGAAATTTCAAAGTCCGCAATTTCATTGTCTACGAGCAAATCTTCTAATTGATTCTCTCTTAGATTCATCTGAATTCGTTTTTCTTCGTCTGACTGAATCTCAAATGTCCGAACTGCCACATGTTGATTTCCATTCGGCATTCGAGTCGTCACAATTAACCTATAAATTCCCGCTTCTAAAAGAAGTGATAACTCCTTATCCGGGAATTTTAAACCCTCATAATCCAAGGTAAGGTACTCCCCTTCCTGTAATTTTCCAAGGGTAAAGTTTTGACCATAAGTCCACTTCTCTTTCTCCTCCACATGAAGAATCAGATTCCCTCTTCCTAGTTCATGTAGAATCAAATCATGAGATATCTTTTCGTACTCATTTGTCTCTATGGATTTATCTTTGCTTTGATTAAGCGGTACACAAAAAACCTTTCCATCAAAAAATTCAGGTTCCATGGTAACCTTATTCAAACGAGCTGGAATTCCAAGTGTTCGACAGATCGCAACAAATAATATTTTCTGACTTAAAGCATTTCCTTGTTGCAATTTTAAACAGCCAATTGGCGTTGCAGTAATCGTCTGATAGTCAAATTCTTTTTGATATTTAATTATCTCTTTAATATAAACCCAAATACAGTTTGGGTCAATTATGAATTTATGCTTTGTATCCTCATCAAAATAAGAATTGATATAGCTACGATAAGCAGTTAATTCTTCGAAATAGATTCGCGGACAAGCGATGTATTCCATAGCAAAACCATATTCATATGCAAAGCTATCTTTATTTGCAAAGCTATCTTCAATTGCTATGCTATCTTCATTTACTATGCTATCTTCATTTACTATGTTATCTTCATTTACTATGCTATCTTCATTTACTATGCTATTTTCATTTGAAATGCTATCTTCATTTACTATACTATCTTCATTTACAATGCTATCTTTATATTCAAATAAATACTTATATCCTCTTTTCCTTGCTTTTAGATGGTCTTCTAACACACTGGCGGTAACATCTTTATAATCTTTTATCTTCAGCGTTTTTAATAAAGCTAATCGATCCGGATAATCATCTACGCTTAAGAACCGGTAAAGCTCCATAAAGTTACCCTTAGCAAAATGTAAGATTTCCTTTGCTTCTGGTACTTTTTCAGCCAAAGCTTCATCATAATAACTCTCAATTCGATTTTCCCGAAGTACCTTAGCTTCTCTTAGTCTGTTTCGATTGGTAGTTTGCTGCTCCCTTGTCAGATTAAACTGGTACCTGATACAATCTTTTGGAGCCTCCACTTCATAAGTCTCCCACGTATCTGTTACCCAGTCTTTCTGATAAAGATTTTTATTTAAGATGAGGGTTATCTCCTCTAGTGTCCCCACATGCCCCATTCCTTCAGTAAAGAATCCATCCTTGAACGCTCTGATATGAATATCACCTAAACCTATTGTAATACTCACACTTCCTTCTTCATTCGTATAAAGTTCTGTCACAGACGCAAATTCTGCATAATTTAGTATCTCAAAAGATACCCTAGCACCATTTACCGGTGCCAGATCCTTATCTTTAACGAATATCTTAAAACAACGTGTCTTAGCATACGTAGATGTACTATTATAATAGGACAATAAATCCTCTTTTCCTATATGTTCTTCCATTGATTCACTGCGATAGTCAGAAAAAGTACGGCTATGCACTAACAATGCTCTGCTGGAAGCATTTAAAAACCAGCCTTTATTCAATACTTCTTCTGGTTCACAAGCTCCAAGAAAGCACCATGTACCATCGACGAACACCTCAACCCAGGCATGATTATCATCACAGTGAGCCCATCTAGGCGTATAGACCTGTCTTGCAGCAATACCTACACTACGAAACGCTGTTACTGCAAAGGTAGACTCTTCTCCACACCTTCCTTTTCCAGAATAATATACCGTTATCGGAGAAATCGTTCTGCTATCCGATGCTTCATAAGTTGCATGTTCCGCACACCAGTAATTGATTTCTAAAACCGCCTCTGTCATGCTTTTCTCTTTGACTCTATCTGTTAGCTGTTCATAAAAGAACTTCCTGCATTCTGTAATATCCTCTGAATTCACCCGAGGATAGAATACATAATGGATAAAATAATCCTCTGGTAACTGCCTCGTCCATTCCATATGTTCCCGTAACCAGATTGCATGGGTAACATAACTTAGAAAGATCTTAAAATCGTATTCTCCTGCATCTCTAGCTGGCATAGTACCATAGAGAAATTCTAATAGAATTCTTTCCTCTCTCCCACACTGTGTTAGCTTTTCCATCAGTTTTGGAAGTATTGGCGCATACACTGCTTTTCTCTCTTTAAACTTTTTATTTGCATACTCTTCTAATTGTGCTGAAAACATAGTGTCTCCTTTAATTATACTGAAAACTTGATGTCTCCTTATATTCTATTGTTCTGACATACCATCTGCATAATAACTTGGTGGCAATCCCATCACCCTTTTGAAGGCTCTTCGGAAGGAAAAATCACTGCTGTATCCTACCATTTCTGCCACATCTTTAATTGTTATATTTTGTCGTAACAATTCGCAAGCCTTTTTAATTCTTTCATTTTCTAAATATTCGCTGAAACTAACTCCGAACAGAATTTTAAACTCCTTATATAATTTATTTTCTGTCATACCATAACTTTCAGCAAATGACGCAAGATTTAACTCTGCATTGGTATACATTTCTTCCACCAATGCCCTTATCTTTTCCTTCTTTTCTTCCGCTTCCTTTGTCTCTTTTTGTTTTTGTCTATTCTTGATCCAAGGAAGCACTTCTATTAGAACGTAGTAAATATCCTCTAAATTATTAGCTTCTGTGATACCGTCGATAACCTTCTGGTAGTCACATTCTTCTTCCCTGAGTGCTCGAATTACCGTACCTCTTACTAACTCCATCAAGTAATTAATCATAATCAAAGACAAATTACGATAGGTAAAATTCTCATACTGAATCATCTGAAATAAATCTTTTAATTCTTCCTGATTTCCTTGCTTAATGGTCTTTACCAAGTGTAATTCAGTTTCTACTGGAAAGAAGAAAGTCTCCGTATTTTTGGGCATTTCTTCTTTACTAAGAGGCATACGGATATCATGGAATCTTATATATTCACAAACTTCCAGTGCATCTTCAAAGGACTTTGCAATCTCTAAGGTAGTGCTTACTTCCTTTCCAATACCAATATAAGTTTCCAAATGCTTTTCATTCGATAGATTAATTTCTACTTCAGCTAAAACATCACGAATCACTGGTAGCATATTGTCGCCATCGATTGGAAAGATGATTGCAAACGTATAATAATCGATGTTACAGAACTGATGCGGAATAGAAATCTGATTTCTAACAAAATTAATCATGGATAAGCTGATTTCATTCCAGTTGCCATACTCCACATTCATTACACTATGATTTAACATAATAACTGCGGCATAATAGCACTTACCAGATAAGTAGATATCTGCAGTTTTCATGTCCTGACGAATCTCCTCCTCTGTCAGATAGCCACCAAGGATGATTTTACGAATTACCGCTGTTTTCATAAAATTTCGTTGCAGAAGAATCGTTGTTTGAAGATTGGCAGCGCTTTCTAGAATAAACGGAATCCCCTCCCAGAAACTCATCCCGGTTTTGCCATCCCCTGCTGCCTTTCCAAATTTACCTTGATATTCGCCAAATGCTACAACTACACTGCGTCGTTTTCTCCATAATGCAATACAGGTAAGAAAACCAGCAAAGATAGAAACCACACAAAGTGCGATGATTAAGTATTTCATAAACCCAACTTGTCCGAATACGATACTCTTCGGTATTAAAACAACATAGGTAAAGATGGACTCTTTCACTTTTGACAGTATGTACTTTTCACCTTTAATTTTGATAATACCGTCCTCTTTAGCAATTAACTTAGGAAGCGGAATGTCTTTTATGTCTAAATTCGTATTTGCACCGTACATCGCTTTACGTACTAAGCCGTCACGATTCATGACTAAGGCAATCCCTTCCTCCTGCATAAAGTTGGTTTTTAATTTCTCGTGAATGAGTTCTTCATTGATTGCTATTACAATCGTTCCTTCTACTTCTCCAAAACTTCCGTATGGGAATGACTGCGCAACTACCATTTTATTATTATATTTTCCTTCATCAAATTCTAAAAAAGTCTTATTATAAAAGGTATCACTAAATTGGAGCGCTAACTCTTCATAAGTAACCTCGTTAAAACTTCCCAAGGATTCATATGCCCGATTATCCGCTGGGACAACGGATTTATTCTTCATGATCCATGATCCGTCTTTAAAAAAGATATAAACATCCCCTATTACAGCATTAATCGCTGAATAATCAGGCAGCGCTGAACTAAACATATACATGTCATAATATTGCGGTTTCTTATTTTTTACTTTTGTACTAAGAGTTTTAAGTTCTTTCATATTACTTATGTAAGTTGCTAGGTTTCCTGCTTCTATGTATCCACGCGTAATTTCAAGCGCTGTCGTATTTAACGTCGTATTCATCTTTTCCTTCTGCACTTTTAATAATAAATCTGTAGATGCAAAATAAATCAAGATAATTGCAATAAATGGAGCTATTAAAATAGATAAATATGATACCAATAAATTCATCGATAGATGATTCACTTTTCCTGTAATATATTTACTCATAAGTTTTCTCTCATTCTTTCGTTGCCTTTTATTATTACTCATATTATACTATAAAAAAGCTTATACTTCTAGAAAACTCCCATTAAAACATAAAAAAATGCGCTTCACAAACTTTTCCTTTTCATGAATAAGGACAAAGGTTACATACAATAAAATGTTGAAAACAGCAAAGTACAGAAGACAACCAAACGCAAATAACGTATCATCTTAAGAAGTCTTTAAGTGAATTGCACACAAACGTAAGAAAGAGGAGCGATATGAAGAAAAAAACAACTAATAGCATAAAATGTATTAAAATATTTACAGAAAAAGAAACTTTCTATGATGGTCCCTTTTTAGAATTACCCATTCCAGATCAAGTCATCATCAATAAAAGTATCTTATTTTATAATGACCCGACTCCATGCTTTATCCATCGAGGTGCTGTCCGTTATCGTTTACTCACAGAGATGGAACATGAGCTGTTAAGTTGTGAAGTTACTACTTCAAACGGTACTTTACAAAGTGAACAATTGGCACTTTTTTGTAGCTATACTTCGTTTCCTCCTGCTGCCATCATAGAATTAAGCCTTGAATAACACGCTATATTAAAAAGAATACAACAGCAAAGAATAAAAAGAGAATGCCATTGATTAGTTTTATATAAGGCATGTAGTGAAGAACTATATCTGAAGTAGCAATTACACTTTTCCCTTTTGCAATCATAATCAGAAGCAGGAGGGATGGTATACATAAAGCAATCGCATAACTAAATATTTCAAATCGAATCCACGCACTTTCACTACTTGACTTTAATAGTGATAATAAAGTAGCCGTATAGATTTGACCAGTACAGAAAAATTCACCTAAAGAAATTAGAAAGCCTAATAGAAGGATAACAACCCCAATCTTTTGATACAAATGACGATTGATACTTGCAATCTTTGTCTGATTCCATTGACGAAGGACTTTTGGCAGTTGTAAACGTATCTTCCCATACTCACCTCTTATCGTATGGTATAAGTCAAGAAAGTTCAGTAATGAAAGCAATACAGCAAAGATACATAGAATCCACTTCAGGATTCCAAACAAGCTATAAAAGGTCGCATCTGCGATTTCAAATATCGAAAATAGTCCAATCCCCATCACAAAATAGGCGATTACTTTCCCTGTTAAATAGATGAGGCCATTCTTAAAAATTCCTAGATTCATCCCCAGAAGAATGGACAGTAGTAAGAAAAACATAGAGAGTGCACATGGGTTTAGTCCATTGATCACACCAGTTCCTACCACCCTACCTAATTCTAACCAAGGATTTCCCTTTCTGTCCTGTTTATAATTTACTTTGTTTTTCATTAATTCTG
>DPVV01000426.1 GCA_003526525.1 Lachnoclostridium phytofermentans
CTCTTCCGATCTCATAGCGTGATGCGTTTTTTAATTTACTCAAAGGTTAATTTTCCTATCTAATACTATACCCTACATTTTTATACCTGTATAGAGGAAATCGCATTGATTCGATGATAGAAATCTCATCTCTTATTAAACACTCACTAAATAATTCCATTTGAACTCAACCATTCTTATTGCATCCAAAAGCAAACTAAGGTATTCTATTCTTATTATATTGAGAGGATATTCTACCATGAAACAAGAATTATTTCAAACCTCCTGCTCCCTCGTCATTGACCAAGCCCTGCAAGGTAATGGAATTGGTACTTTAAGTGAGAAGACAATTCATGCTGTCCTAAAGCATTATTATTCACCAGATGCATCCTGTCATGAGCAGAAGGTGAAAAACTTTGTGGCTGATATTTTAATAGAGGATCATATCATAGAAATTCAAACCAGACACTTTTATACATTGCGTAGAAAACTAGAAGCTTATCTTCCTGAATATGAGGTAACTATCGTTTATCCGATTGCTCATACCAAATGGTTAAGTTGGATAAATGAAGAAACCGGTGAAGTATCAAAGCCAAGAAAATCTCCAAAAACAGGAGTTGCATATCAGATTTTTCCTGAACTTTATCAGATTAAGGATTACCTGAAAAATCCGAATCTTCGTCTTAATATTATCTCCATGGATGTGGAGGAGTATCGATTACTAAATGGTTGGAGTAAGGATAAGAAAAAAGGTTCCACTCGAAATGATGGTATTCCTGTTGCGCTTTTTGATGAAATGGTTATCGCAACTAAGGATGATTATCATAAACTATTACCTGCTAACCTACCAAAACAATTTACTACAAAAGATTATAAAAAAGCTGCAGGGGTTTCTCAAGGAATTGCCTCCACAGCTCTTAATATTTTATATCATATGAATACCATTGACCGCGTAGGAAAGCAAGGCAATGCCTTTCTATATGAAGTAATTTACTGAATTTCCCCTGCTTTTTTAAGGGCTATCTTTGTAATGATAGGGCCTGTTAACTCATAAATTACAGTACCACAAAGAATAACAGTTCGTATCTTAGCTCCATACTCTGGAACTATTGTCATTGAAGTTGTTGCCAAACCAATTGCAACACCTGCCTGAGGTATCAACGTGAATCCCAAATACTTCTGAACGTTCGGTACTGCATGTGTTAATTTAGCACCAAGAGACGCGCCTACGACTTTCCCAAGTACACGGAAGACAATATATAAAATACCGATGACGCCAACCGTTGGTATAACTCTCATATCAAGTTCTGCTCCGGATAGGAAGAAAAATAACATAAAAATCGGAGGTGTGATACGGTCCGTTTGATTAAATATAACTTCACTTGCGCTACTTGTATTTACTAAAACTGCACTCATTGCCATACACGCAAGTAATGCAGACCACCCAAGCCAATCGCAAACACCGATGCAAATAAAAATCATGGCAAATGTAATCGCTAAACGATTGCCACGACCTGTATACCACTTAGCCAAAAATGAAAAAGTTAATCCAAGAACCGCACCGATGGCCAAAGCTCCAAGAATCTCAATCACTGGTTTTGTGATCGTGGTTATAATAGAACTTTGTCCATTCGAACTAATTGCTTTTGCTACGGCAACCGATAATCCATAGCACATTAAAGCCGCTGCATCATCAATAGCAACAACAGGTAATAAGGTATCAGTAACTGGCCCCTTCGCTTTATACTGCTTAACAACCATTAAGGTCGCAGCAGGAGCAGTGGCTGCAGCAATTGCACCTAGTACTAAACTAAACGGTATATCATGACCGGTTGCAATTAAAATTACATCAACAAATAGGACTGCCATAAATGCTTCTAGAAAAGCAATGATTATCGGCGATTTTCCAACCTTTTTTAAATAGGATAATTTGAATTCAGAACCAATGGAGAATGCTATAAACCCTAAAGCAACCTCAGGAATAAAAGAAAATGTCTCAATCATGTCTAGCGGAATTAAATTAAGACAATAAGGACCAGCGATAAGGCCCATGATTAGATAGCCTGTTACATTTGGCATCTTGATTTGTTTTACGATTTTCCCTGCAATCAGGGCTAAGAATAATGAAAATGCTAGGTATAAGTAAGTTTGATACACAATTAGTCACCAAGCCCTTCCACGTAAGTGATCGGTATCGAGAACATTATACCTGTATTAGGCTCTCTTAAATCTCCAATTACATCTTTGATTATCGATCTTGTCATAATAACCTGTTCGTCCTTTAAGACAATTAACATGACCTTACTTACTTCTTTCTCTTCTTCCGAAAGCATACGCCTTAGAACTCCGAACATTGGCAAATCTTCCATATTTACAAGGGCCTCTGCCATACCGGTTCCATCTAGAATCGTAGCTCCCTTTATTCCAGACTTAGCCAAATGTTTTAATAATTCGTCCATAAATTCATACTTTTTTAGAATTAATACTAATAATTGCATATGTTCCTCCTATCTTTGTCATTTGAATTATAATAAAACTAAAAACCTTGTTATCATAGTCCTCTAATCAGATGATGTCAATATTTTTTTATCAATTAACTTTATCATATTTTTTTATCAATTAACTTTATTATATGTTTTATCAATTAACATTTATCTCTGTTATATAAAGATGTCTTAAGCTATTCCCTTTACAAGTACTTTCTTTTTCTTTAGTACCCTTCCCTTTACATCCTCTTCCACAATAACTGGCATGCTCTTAAGATAAATACAGGGTGGTCAAATGCAATTCCATTACTACGAATAACCTCGTAATCCTCTTGTAACAATAGAGTATCAACATTACAAAAATAATCCACGCTAGCTTCTGCCTTTATGTCGTGATTTTTCTCACAGATAACCTCGATATGGTAGCGTTCTCTTTTTCTCTTATGCTTTACTATAATATTATCTTCCTCTAATAATTCTTCGAATTCCTTCTTAATGCTTACCGAAAACCATTCTGCTTCTGCTGCATCATCTCCAGCCTCTACTTTTTGATTTGATTCTAAGAGTGCTAGATATGCTACTGTTACTATTCTAGTTCTTGGATCTCTATCCTGCTTTCCAAAGGTATAGATTTGTTCCATAGGGATATCGCTAAGCCCTGTCTCCTCCAGAAGTTCTCTCGCTGCTGCCTTATCTATATCCTCATGGATTTCAACAAATCCTCCTGGTAGGGCCCACCATCCTATGCAAGGATGATTTTTTCTTTGAATCAATAAAAGTTTTAAATCCTTATGAAGGTCATAAATATTTTCCGGCTTTTGAAAAACCAAAATATCTGCTGTCACAGACGGATTTTGATATTTATTAGGATCATACTCCATCAAAAATTTTTCTAAGTATTTTCCTTCCTCATTACATTTTCCATTTCCTAAAAAGTTGCTAATATCACTTATAAATGCACTCATAATTTCCCTCATTTCTGCTCTGATTTTGGGTATAATACGTTTTGTAGCACAGCGCTTAATTTAAAACTCAGCTTCCATCCTATTTATTATACACCAAATAGCAATAATTAAGTAAGTCATTGTTTCTTTGGAACAACCATGCTATACTAAAAATATCGGGTTTGTCATACTTTTGCAGTATAATAGAAGCAAAATACGGCCAAACTACACAAAATAAATGAGGTGAAAAAAATGGACGAAACTAATTTAACCATGGATGATTTTAAAACGGAACTGGAACATTCCTTAAAGCGTCTTACAGAGGGTGACCTTGTGAAAGGTACCATAATCGGTATCTCTGACACTGAAGTTACTGTAGACTTATCTTATTCTTCAGAGGGTATCATTAAGCTAGAAGAATTGAGTAACGATCCTCGTTTTTCAATCAAAGCGGATGTTACCATCGGAGAGGAAATTACTGCAATGATACTATCAGAGGATAAGGAAGGTAATCTACTTCTATCAAAGAAAAAGGCAGATGATATCTTATCTTGGGAAAAGTTAAAAACTATGATGACAGAACGCACTGTTTCCACTGTGAAGGTATCAAATGCGGTAAATAGCGGTGTTGTAACTTATTTAGAAGGTATTCGTGCATTTATTCCTGCCTCAATGTTAAGCCTCTCATATGTTGAAGATGTATCTACCTTTGTGGGAAAAGAATTAAAAGTAATCGTAGTAACTGCTGATAAAGAAGCGAATAAACTTGTTTTATCCGCAAAAGAAGTATTAAGAGAAGAAGAAGCAAAAGAAAAATCCCATAAAATATCCCAAGTGCAAAAAGGCATTGTAACAACTGGTATTGTTGATAAGCTTATGCCATTTGGTGCATTTGTTACAATTGGAGAAGGTCTTTCTGGACTTGTTCATATTTCTCAAATTTGTGGTAAGCGGATTAAATCACCTGCAGAGGTGTTAAAAGAAGGCCAAGAAGTGAACGTTAAGGTTTTAGATGTTAAAGACGGTAAAATCAGCCTAAGTATAAAAGCAGTCTCTGATGTAGAAGAGGTTCTTGATGATGCAGCCGATGCACCAGCGGAGTATAGTACAGGAGAACAAGCGACTACTGGATTAGGAGACTTATTAAAAAACTTTAAGTTTTAGTTAACATAAGATGCACTAATATTCTATATATCAAAATATAGTAGAACGCTAGTAAATCTTAACCCAATGAAAATGGGTACAAACGAAAATACCCCTAGAGGAAGCTATCATGCTTTCCACGGAACTACTTCGTTTGTACCCATCTTTTTTTAGTGTATAATTTATAGTCTAAGACTAAAAGTTTTATTTAAAAAGAATCCTTTGATTTAATCTTACCTAATCTTTGTTATCTTATTGAGCATTCGCTTTCATCTCTTGTTTTTTACGCTTATTACTTCCAAATAAGGAGAATGGTACCTTGTCACTCGTTTTAGACTTTAACGCTTTTTCTTGCAATGCACTTACCATCTCACTATATGCATTTATGTCATTATCAATAATAACTTCTTTTTGTTCAATAGCCTTTACCTCTTTTGGCGCATTCTTTTCTGCTACTTTTTCCTCAGCGATATTATCTTCCACAATGCTTCCATAAGAGTCCTTGATTTTACTATGGAACATACCAGAAACAATATCACGATAATGATCCATCGTATCATCACTATATGTTTTTATTTCCTCATTAATTGCTAGCATTTTCTGATCTAAAAACGAAACAATGTCAGCACATTCTTTTAACTCTCTTGTTATGTGGGAAGGTGCATTTCCTTCAAATTTGTAATACATCTTATGTTCTAGGCTTGCCCAGAAATCCATCGCTATTGTTCGAATCTGAATCTCAACTTTTGTTTCAACTACTTCCTGTGATAAAAATATTGGTACTGTTACAATCATATGATAGCTCATATAACCGTTAGGCTTTGGATTTGTAATATAATCCTTAATTTTTAGTACTTTTACATCACTTTGTTTACGAATCAAATCCGCAATTCGATAGATATCCGATGTAAAAGAACATATAATACGTATACCGGCTACATCATTAATGTATTTTACTATATTTTCACCGGTAAGCTCCATATTATTATGACGAATTTTTTTCGCAATACTTTGTGGAGATTTAATTCTTGAAGTAATATGTTCAATTGGATTATACTGATGTGCCAATTTAAATTCATTGTTTAATATTTCTAGTTTTGTATTTACTTCCTTAAGAGCCGCATCATATAACAAAAGAGCTCGATTCCATTCCTCGCCTTGACCATAAAACATTGGCAATTCCATATTTGTCACCTATTCCTTTACATAATACCTTCTGATTATTAAAACATGTTTCCTGTTTCAATAACTTATGAGAAACTGCACAGCTATTTCACATAAAAGGTGTGGTTTTTCACTTGATTATTGAAACATGTTTCTGTTTCGATAATACCATTGATTATTGAAACGTGCTTACTGTTTCGATAATACCATTGATTATTGAAACGTGCTTTCTGTTTCAATAATACCTTTGATTATTGAAACGTGCTTT
>DPVV01000425.1:0-10214 GCA_003526525.1 Lachnoclostridium phytofermentans
TGAAAACCCTAAGTCCTTTGTATGAAATACAAAGGATTTAGGGTTTTTGTATTGACAATGGAGAAAGTTTATTGATAAAAAGGTGTAATTGGTTTGTTAAGAATAATAACTGGTTAATTTAGGTTACTTACGGTATAATAAAGGTAAAATTTAGCGCGGTATTTTACAATAAATTAATCCTTTATTAAGATAGTTACATAAAGGTGAACATGCATTAGACAGGAAAGGATCTAAGATGAGCAGAAGCGAAAAAGCAGTATTTACAAATATGTGTATGATAACAAACGGTGATAAAATTTTGGTTCAAGACCGCAAGAATAAAGATTGGCCGGGGGTCACATTTCCTGGTGGTCATGTAGAGGAAAATGAATCTTTTGTTAAGTCTGTAATCCGAGAAGTCAAAGAAGAGACAGGGCTTAGTATTAAGAACCCTATTCTATGTGGGATAAAACAATTTCAAACAAAAGATAGAGAGCGATATATAGTTTTATTTTATAAAACGGACCAGTTTGAAGGAGAATTAAGGTCCTCTGAAGAGGGAGAGGTATTTTTTATACCACGTGCTGACTTAAATAAGTATGTTTTGGCAGAAGATTTTGAGGATATGATTAAGGTATTTGAGTCAGGAGATATGAGTGAATGTTTTTACCATAAATCAGAGGGTGAGTGGATATTGGAGTTATTATAGCCCAAAGTACATATTAGAAGACCATTTGTGTTGATTTAACAACGTGATATCTGGTAATAGGAAAAATATTAAGTGATCAAAGGCTGAAAGGTAGCTTGATAATATATATTCGCAATGTGCAGATAGGAGATAACGATGGAAAATTTAAGAACAGGTGATTCGAATCAGATCACCAGAGATTACTTTGACTCATTGCTAGTTGAGATGAGGCATATTGACTCAGTAATACCATCCACAACACTGGAGCTTTATGGGGAAAGATTTGATACCCCTATTATGATGGCAGCTTTATCACACTTAAATAAGGTACGAGAGAACGGTATGGTAGAGATGGCTAAGGGGGCTTATCTTGCAAATGCTGTGAATTGGGCTGGGATGGGAGAAGAAGAGGAACTAGAAGCAATTACGGCGACAGGGGCAAGAACAATTAAAATTATAAAACCTTATGCGGATAATCAGATTATTTTTAGAAAAATTGATCATGCAAAAAAGTGTGGTGCATTAGCAGTTGGAATGGATGTAGATCATGCTTTTTCAGGGAATGGGAAGTATGACAACGTTTTGGGACATCCAATGACTTCAAAATCCTTAGATGAAATTAAAGAGTTTGTAAAATCAACGGATTTACCATTCATAATAAAAGGTGTTCTTAGTGAGCAGGATACATTAAAATGTCTTGAAGCAGGAGTGAAAGGTATTGTAGTTTCGCACCACCATGGAATCATGAATTATGCGATACCACCGCTAAAGATTCTTCCTAGAATTGCTTCCATAGTAAATAAACAAATCCCTATTTTTGTGGATTGTGGAGTTGCTAGCGGGATGGATGTATTTAAAGCGCTGGCACTCGGTGCTACCGCAGTGTCTGCAGGTAGAATAATAATGGATCCTCTATCAAAAGACGGTGCAAATGGTGTAAAGGAAACTATTTTAAGAATGACAGAGGAACTAGCTGGTGTTATGGCTCGGACTTGTTCTTCTGATATTAATCATATTGATTCCTCTGTTATTCATGACAAGTAAATTGGCTTAACATCTTATTTGTATCAGGGTTTTTTAAGGAAAAAGGGAAGGAGAATTGTTATGAGAATTGGTGGTGGAATAGAGAAACCGTATTCGAATCCTGAAGAATGGTATCAGCTAGTAAAGGAACTTGGATACCGTGCAGTACTATCACCCATTGATTATAGAGCGAGTCAGGACGAAAAAAGAGCGTATCTTCAATGTGTCAAAGAGCATGATTTGATTATAGGTGAGGTTGGGGCATGGAAAAATGCAATCGCTTTCAATGAGTTGGAAAGAAAAGAGGCTCTTACCTTTTGTAAAAATCAATTAGCATTGGCAGATGAACTAGGAGCAAATTGTTGTGTCAATATCTCCGGTAGCCGAGGAGAACTATGGGATGGTTGCTATAAGGAAAATTATCAGAGCGATACCTATGCACTAGTAGTGGATAGCATTCGTGAGATTATCGATGCAGTAAAGCCAACAAGAACATTTTATACAATTGAACCAATGCCGTGGATGGTTCCAGATTCTCCGGAAGAATATTTGAAGTTAATGAAAGATGTGGATCGTGGGGCATTTGGAGTACATCTTGATTTTGTCAACATGATAAACTGTCCAAAGCGTTATGTCTACCATGAAGAATTTATCAAAGAGTGTTTTGAAAAGTTAGGGCCGATGATTAAGAGCATTCATGGAAAGGATGTATGGATGGAAAATAAATATACAACCCTTATTCATGAAACCATGCCGGGAAAAGGTATCCTGAATTATCAATTGATTACGCGTTTATGTGAACAATTAGGGACAGATACAACACTATTTGTGGAACATCTACCGGATTTTGATAGTTATAAGCAAGCTGCAGGATATGTACGCCAACAAGCGATTTTTGCAGGAGTGTCACTACCATAAAGAATGAAAGTTAAAAAGAGAAGACATGGATAGATAACCCGTGTCTTCTTTTTTTTGTTCTATTTAATTTTTAAGAGAGCCTATATGCCGTATATTAAGGTATTACATATGGATCAGTTGAACTAAGTGGTACATTATCATTACCACTTTGTATTACTGTAACAATGTCTCCAGATTTCAGCTCATCTATTGGAGCACTTAACATGGAACGATTGATAAATTTAGTATCATATATTTTATCATTTACTGAGATTTTACTAAAGGGAGTGAAATTACTACCTGTTACGATTATTCTCGCGCTAACATCCTCCTCAGCTGCTTCACCTTCCGGTGGAGCTGGAACAAAGTGCGCTTCCGAAATTTTGATTGGAACAGTGCCCATTTTCAGCTCAGTTTTCGTATACGGATTTACCCCATTAAAGCAATCTAAGTCACCATATAACATATCATATTCGAGAACCTTTAACTCATCTAAATAAATATCGGAGTCTTTTTGTGTTTGATGAAGCTTTGTAATCAATCCATTATGAATGTCAAGGCGATCAAGAACATGTGCGGATAATTGGTAAGCCTCTAAATCCTCATTCTGTTTTGTCATACCAAAGTTATCCCATATAATATATTCAGTCTGGAATAAGGAACCATTCGATAAATCAGTTTCTCCAAGCTGAAAGCCTGGCAAATGATCACCATACATAATAAGTATTGTTTCTTCTTTTCGGTTTGATAAGGCTTCAATTAATTGACCTATAAACTCATCCATCTCTTTGATTTGATTTGAATAATAAAGAAGCGGATAATATAAACTATCAGAAAGATCTTCACTTAATGTTAAATCTATCCGTGGATTTTCAATAAGTTCACTGTTAGGGTAGCTTCCATGTCCTTGAACTGAGATACCATAAATCAAGTCTTGATTCTTAGTTGTATTTAGTATCTGTAAGATTTCCGGCGTAAGTACCTTATCTTTTGCCCAGTTATTTGGATTACGTTCAATATCTTGCATGTATTCAATCGAAGTAAAAGTGTCAAAACCTAACTGTGAAAATACAGAAACACGATCGTAAAAGGTACCAACATTATTGTGGATCGCATGGGTAGCATATCCGAGTGATTTTAAATTATAGGAAATACTTTCACAAGAAGTCTTTTGTAAAATTGTTTTATACGGATATTCACCAGGTCCAAAGAAATCCAGGTTCATCCCAGTGATAACTTCAAATTCAGTATTCGCTGTTCCTGCACCCACACTTGGAACACTTAAATACCCACTGGAAAACTTCTCTTTTAGTGCTCTGAAATTAGGTATAGGGTCCTCGGTGAAGGTAACTCCTTTGATATGTGTTGGATCAAAGAAAGATTCCAATTGTAAATAAATAATATTAGGTGTCTCTTTCGATGCTACCGTATCAGAGGTTGATGCAGAAATGTCGACCGGTGGTGTTGGAGTCAAGGTCGGAATCGGTGTAGGTGTCTCTGATGGAGCTGGAACTTCAGTAGGTAAAATATCGGAAGAACTAACTACCTTACCTTGTTCCACTCCTTCTACTATTGTATTTACAACATCTGTAGTGTAAATATTAGGTTTATTAATACCGGTATTAATAACGCTATTAACAAAGCAATAAGGAAGACCGTATTGATGGTATGCGTTTGCAAGGTTACCGAAATTTGCAGCCAATACATTGGTTCTTAGCCCAAGGTTTGTTAAAAGAGCTGAAGAAATTAAAGTAGTAGCAAAGAAGATTGTTATTTTTAACAGTGGTAAGCGGGTATCATAACGCTTCGCTTTTTTCCATACGATAACACACGAAAAAACGGTAAGTGCGAGTCCAATAGCAATTAACACCAGATGAAACCACTTCAAATAATACTGCCAAATCTGAATAGCAGATTTCATTAAAGTAATGTCAACAGCGGTAAATGGTGTTGTTCTAAAGCGTAAAAGAATAAAGTCAGTAACACCAATGGCAACCCAGCCAAGAGAAACCAAATAGTAAACAAACCATCTTCTCTTAAAGAATAAGGCAATGGATAGCGTTGCTAAGATAATAATAGTATTATATACAAATACGAGTGGATTCGTAAATAAGTAAGCTATGGCTTTCAACACAGAGCGGCGCGACATAATTTCAACAAAGATGTTGAGGGCTAGGGCTAAAAGCACACACTGTAAAAATGGTTTCTTACACTTAGTCTTTACTGAGTCCAATAGGGATTTCGCTTTCTGTGGTATGAGTTTCATATACTTGCCTCCAAGTAGTCGATGTAAGAGTTATTAGTGTCGATTATCAATGTAATGTTCTCAATTGGATAATTTTTTAATGCTAGGAAATGATTGTAAAAAATATCCTATCTTTTTATGCTACAACAGTTTATCATATTCTGAAAAAAAAGCAATAGCGCAATTCTTAAGAATTTTTAAGTAATTATAACGAATTATAGGACATTTTCACAATGGATTAAAAAAGATGAATATCCTACTGAAATCTGATTTCAAAAAGAGAAATCTTCTTTCAAAGAAAACTATGAAGTAAAAGATTATTCGAATAAAAGTAAAATAAGTTACATACCAACAGAAAATTTATATAAATTTAATGTTTTATAAATAATATTTATAATTCATTAAGAAAAATATTTAAAAAAACTTTGGTGACATATTGAAGAAATGGTTTCTTTTTCATATAATAGAAAAACCATTATAAAATAAAGTAACTACACTAATTTGGTAGACAAACATTTTTTACTTGAAATAATTAGAAAAAGGTTGTAAAATCTTAACTTAGTGTGGGTGCTAATAATTTAACGCTAAGGGTATATCAGTTTGAGGGAGAGCAAAGATGCCTGGTGAAATGGATAGAAAGCGAAACATAAAATTAATCATAAGCTACGATGGGACAAATTATAGTGGTTGGCAGAGAATTCCTAAAGCAGCAAATGTTGATCATTCCATTCAAGGGTTACTAGAAGAATTGTTATCTGGGGTTTTGCTAGAACCAATTAAGCTGATTGGCTCAGGCCGCACAGATGCAGGGGTGCATGCTCTTGGACAGGTGGCAAATTTTTATTCGCGCTCCAATCTCGACGTAAATATTATAAGACAAAAGATAAACCAAGTTCTTCCGGAGGATATTAAGATACTACAAGCGAACGAAGTGGACTTAAATTTTCATTCTCGCTTTGATGCGGTAGAGAAAATCTATCAGTATATCATAGATACCAGAGAACGAGAAAACGTATTTTTTCGTAAATATTCATATGCTTGTGGTAAAGCTTTGAATATAGAAGCAATGAGGCAAGCAGCAAAACTACTCATTGGTACGATGGATTATAAGAGCTTCTGTACAGATCGTAGGGATGGCAAGTCGACTATCCGAACGATATCTGAAATAACGATAGAAGAACTACGACAGAATAGAAATCAACAGGGTATTATTTTTACGTTTCGTGGCAATGGTTTTTTGCATCACATGATACGTATTATTTCTGGAACACTGTTGGAGGTTGGGACACAAGAGAGAAGTGTGGAAAGTGTTAGACAGGCTATTTTGGGGAAAAAGAGAGAATATGCCGGACTAACACTGTATCCGCAGGGATTATTTTTAAAACAAGTCATCTATGAAAAAAATAGTTAGTACTTAGGTTAACATAATGGTGCGAGGGTGATTAAATAATGATGGGTTGCAACTATAGACAAAAGATGCCATCATTTTAAATATTTTATGAGAAATAGGTTCTTATAATAGGTATAAATTCCTTGAATTTACAAACAATATAGTCATAGCAATATTTAAGTGACAAGCATCTTAGATTGAGAAGTAAATGGAGGAATATGCTACATGAAAGCAACAGGTATCGTACGACGCATAGATGACTTAGGAAGAGTGGTTATCCCAAAGGAAATTAGAAGAACTTTACGTATTCGCGAAGGGGATCCATTAGAAATTTTTACCGACCGTGAAGGAGAAATTATTTTAAAGAAATACTCTCCAATCGGTGAGTTGGGACAGTTTGCAAAACAATATGCGGATTCTATCGGTCATACGACTGGTCATATTGTTGCTATTACAGATAAGGATCAGTTTATCGCAATTGCTGGTTCCTCTAAAAAGGATTGGGTTACAAAACCAATCAGTAAAGAACTTGAGGCATTAATTAACGACCGTGAAACGGTAACTGCAGCGAAAGAAGAAAAAGGATTTATCCGTGTTTGCTCTGATGATGAAGATATTGCCTATGAAGTTATTGCACCGATTATTTGTGAAGGTGATGCTATTGGAGCAGTATTAATTCTTACAAGAGATGCAAAGACTAAGCTTGGCGAAGTTGAGAATAAACTAGCTGCTACTGCAGCTGCATTCCTTGGAAGACAGATGGAGAACTAATCTCTTAGGGAAAATAAAATAAGACAGGTTAGACATATAGCGGAGTAATTACCTTCTATGCTAAGGCATAGTACCAGTAAGGTTAATTTCTCCGCTTTTTTCGTAAGGTTATGAATCTTTGGTCACACTACGGTTTTAGATAAGGTAAGTGTGAAAATAAAAACAATTTTCACACGCAAATTTGTGCCTGCGTAATCCTCGGCACAAATTAAAAATACGCAAAAAAATGCGCAGGAATGAGGTTTTTATGCAGGAAAAACGTTATGGATTATTAACAGCTATTACTATGATTACTGGAATTGTCATTGGGTCCGGAATCTTTTTTAAGTCGGACGATGTACTTCGATATACCAATGGGAATATGCTTCTTGGTATCATAGTATTTTTAATCGCTGCAATAGCGATAGTTTTCGGTTCCTTAACTATCTCTCAGTTAGCAAGTAGAACGGATGAACCGGGAGGTTTAATTAGTTATGCCGAAAAATTTGTAAATAAACGAACCGCAGGGGCCATTGGATGGTTTCAACTTACGATGTACTTTGCTCCATTAGTTGGAGTGATTTCTTGGGTGACAGGGCTTTATATTTGTCAATTGTTTGGAATTGAGAGCTCACCAAAAAATAGTAGTTTGATTGGTTTTATCTTACTTTGCCTTATATTTTTATTAAATATTTTATCAGCTAGACTTGGAGGTACATTTCAAAATATATCTATGATAGTTAAGCTAATTCCATTAATATTAATTGCATTAGCTGGTTTATTTTTTGGACAAGCTCCTGAGATTATCTCAAAAGATGCTAGCGTAATGAAAGAGGCTATCACATCTCCTGGCTGGGTTGCTGCCTTTGCGCCAATTGCGTTTTCCTTTGATGGATGGTCAATATCTACTACAATATGCCACGAAATAAAAAATAGTAAGAGAAACTTACCACTTGCTCTAATCTTTGCACCACTTATCGTATTACTGTGTTACGTGTTATATTTTGTAGGAATCACCTCCTTAGTATCCGTAGATACAGTAATGCAACAGGGAAATGAGAGTACTTATCTTGCAGCAACTAAGGTATTTGGAAGTATTGGGGCAAGACTGATTTTAGTTTTTGTTATAATCTCTGTATTAGGTACACTAAATGGTCTTGTACTTGCTTATATTCAGCTTCCTTATTCACTTGCATATCGGGGAATGTTACCTTGTAGCAATACTTTAAAGAAGCAATCTGAGAAATTACATGGTATCCCAACCAATTCAGCCATCTTAGCATTTGTTCTAAGTTCTATTTGGATATTAATTAATTATCTTACTCAAAATGCAAATATGATTGGGGATGTATCTGAGGTACCAATATGCTTAAGTTATCTTATGTTTATCATACTATATATTACAGTTATAAAGTTAAAGAGACAGGGTGAAATTAAGAGTATTTTTATGGGATATGTTGCACCAGTTTTAGCGATTATAGGTTCCATTATAATCGTAACAGGAACCTTATCACATCCGTCCTTCTGGATTTTTACTATCCTTGGGGTGATTGTTGCGGCTTGTGGTTTTTGGTATACTAAGAAATTTAGTGATTCGTAAAAGGATAGTAGTTTCTGGAAATTAAAACAAAAAATAAAAACATATTATAAAATTACGATGAGATAACAAAAGTTGCTATTGAAATTTTTACGAAGGTTCGTTATAGTAAGACGGCAAGCTAGTTATCAAAGTATAAGTATAAGTCCTTAAGGACTAGAATACCAAGGAATAGAAAAGGAGCCCTAACCGTGGAAGAACTTACGACATTTCAACGAATATACGAGGTAGTGAAGGAGATCCCTTATGGGAAAGTTGCTACATATGGACAGGTAGCAGCACTTGCTGGTAATCGCCAGCTTGCAAAGGTGGTTGGTTATGCATTGCATGTGAATCCGAATCCAAGCATAATTCCGTGTTATCGTGTAGTAAATGCGAAAGGAGAAGTTTCGAAAGCATTTGCCTTCGGTGGAGTAAATCGTCAGATAGAACTACTTGAAAAAGAAGGAGTGCAATTTCTAGAGGATGGAAGTGTAGATATGGAAGTATCTCGCTGGGCAAAGTTAGTGTTCTAAAAAAATAACAGGCATAGTCAATAGAATACCTGTGTAACATACATGGATTTCTTCTTCATAGCATATAGTTTACTAAATCTGAGGAGGAGTGATGGCCCATGTCAAAGAAAAAAGTATTAGCAATTGACGGCGGAGGAATGAAGGGCATTGTCTCCGCTGTTTTGCTACGCAGTTTAGAGGATAGGCTACAATACCATAGCAATAATTATAAAGCAAGGATTGCAGACTATTTTGACTTGATAGCAGGAACTAGTACGGGATCAATCTTGACAGCACTCTATTTGTTTCCAAATGAACGGGGAGAGTCAAAATTCTCTGCGAAAGAAGTATTAGAGAGCTATTATGAATACGGAGAGTACATATTTAAAAGACAAAAATTCTATCCATTCTGGGGACCTAAGTATACAAATAAGTATTTAGAGGAGATGTTACTGAAGTATTTTGGGGACGCAACCTTAGGAAGTCTTCGTAAACCTTGTTTAATGACCTCCTATGATACAACAACTCGAAGTGCAGTATTCTTTAATTCAGTCACAGGAAGAAAGGATGAAAATCGAAATTATTTCTTAAGGGATGCAATATTAGCCTCAACAGCAGCGCCAACGTATTTTCCACCAAGCTGTTTTCACGCAAAGGATAATTGCTATAACTGTCTAATCGATGGTGGAGTTTTTGCCAACAATCCAACACTTTGTGCATTAATTGAAGCAATGAAACTACCAGGTTGTGATGGAATTGGTGATACAATTTGTCTATCCGTTGGTAATGTAAAGAATACGAAGTCCTATTCCTATCAAAAGGTACGTAGATTCGGTCTTTTGCAATGGGCAGTACCAATCTTTGATATTTTAATGGATGCCAGCGAACAGACAGTAGATTATCAATTGAGAAAAATCTATAAATCAGTCAATCATCAGCAATATTATTACCGTATGGTATTAAATACGGAAGAGGAGATACCGAAGATGGATGATTGCTCAAAAGAGGCAATACATAAATTAACCCTGTATGGTGAAAAGTTAGCAAATCGTGAGAAATATCGTATCGATGAGCTTGCGAAACGTTTAGTGATCGAGAAAGATAACGATAATTTTGTATTTTAACCTCATCAGGGAAGTCCTCCGCTTCTT
>DPVV01000425.1:10414-10701 GCA_003526525.1 Lachnoclostridium phytofermentans
GTCCTCCGCTTCTTTAAACGGGGTAAGGACTTAAAAAGTACTATTTCTTGTTTTGAATAATAGATTAAAAATACCAAAAGAAGCTTAAAACTTCTTTTGGTATTTTAAATTTAAAGAATTGTTCACATTAGGAACAAATTTCTTACATATTTATTCCGTATAATAGTTATACTTGAGTACTTTTCTAGTAAAGAAAGGTGCAAAATGAGTTGAGATCTTTGGCAAGAAACTGTTAAAAAGGTTTTGCGGATAGAGGAAATTGTAGCATGTGTTTTAATTTCCTAATA
>DPVV01000425.1:10911-11359 GCA_003526525.1 Lachnoclostridium phytofermentans
ATGGAGAAAATTATAGTTGATAGATTCTAATAAACTAGTTAAAGTAAATGTATGGATACCAAGAATCATGCTATTTGTTTTAAATGAACTTTCGTATGGATTTGGAGGACCATGATGAAAAATAGTCATACTATCTACTTAGAGATAAGTATAATACTTGTTGCAATACTGTTTTTTGGGTGCAGTAATGTTTCTTCAAATAAATCAGATTCTGAAGGAACGACTCAAAATCAAGAGCAGAATTCTGTAGATAATGCATCAAAGGATACAGTAAAGAATACTGGGGAGTCTTTATCAGCAGCCAATATGTCAGGGAATTTGTTAGAGGAAGGACTTTCGTTTGAATCAACGGATTATTATGAAGATTATAATGAAAGAGAAGTAAATTATATACAGTTAAATGATAGCTCCATTATATTTAGTGGAGAGGGTGCATTTGTCAGTGATA
>DPVV01000428.1:0-7916 GCA_003526525.1 Lachnoclostridium phytofermentans
TGCCCAATTACAATTGGTCCTGATCCGATTACTAAAATTGTGTTAATGTCTAGGCGTTTTGGCATAACTCTTCCCCTTCTTTCTTGAAGTTTTCAATCATTGTTAAGAAATCTTCGAATAAATCATTTGCATCTTCTGGTCCCGCTGAAGCTTCTGGATGGTATTGTACTGTAAATGCTGGGAACTTCTTATGACGAAGACCTTCTACCGTTCCATCGTTTAAAGCAACATGTGTAATTTCAAGATCTGTATTTTCAACTGATTCTTCTTCTACTGCGTATCCGTGATTTTGAGATGTAATTGCTACTTTTCCAGTTGCAAGATTTTTTACTGGATGGTTTAAACCACGGTGACCAAATTTCAACTTACTTGTATTTGCACCTGATGCTAGAGCGAACAATTGATGTCCTAGGCAAATTCCGAATAAAGGAACTTTACCGATAATGTCTTTTAACATTTCAATTGCTTCTGATACATCTTTCGGATCTCCAGGTCCATTACTTAACATAATTCCATCTGGGTCTGCCTCTAAGATTTCTTCTGCCAATGTGTCAGCAGGATAAACCGTAACTTCACAGCCTCTTTTTAACAGACAATGTTCAATATTTTTCTTAGAACCAAAGTCCATTAATGCAACCTTATAATGTGTTTTCACTAAGTTTTCATCTTCTGCTAACTTATTTAAATAAGCGATTCCAGCAGTTCCCTGCATGCAAGACAAAGCTATTTCACCAAGACAAACACCGTTTTTCGTCGCCTTTTCAATTGCTTCTTTCATCTCAGGAGATGCCATGTAAGTCATCTTTGCCATCTCAAAGTCAGTTGGGGTAAATTTCTCGTGGGTTGTAACCTTCTTTTCTTTGCAGCTTACCCTGCTAACCACACCCGTTACCTTATATTCCTTTAACGCTTTTACTACCTCTTCAATTACGAAGTTTTCATTCGTAGTTATCATACCGTTCATAGTACCGCTTTCACGAAGAATCTTCGTTAAGCATCTTGTATCCACACCAGAGATTCCAGGAATATCATTCTTAATCAGGAACTCCTCTAAGCTAAATTCAGATCTAAAATTACTTGGTACACGTGATGTCTCTCTTACAATAAATCCATCTGGCCATGCCTTTAATGACTCCATATCCGATGGACAAATACCATAATTGCCGATAAGCGGATATGTCATTACCACAGCTTGACCAGCATAGGATGGATCCGTTAATATCTCCAGATAACCTGTCATCGAGGTATTAAAAACGATTTCACTAATAACCTCTCTTTTCGAACCAATGTGTTTACCTTCGAAAATGTGCCCGTCTTCCAGTATCAGAAAAGCTTTCATACAAATCCTCCTATTATGTTATGTTTTTTGAGTTACCCCTCAATTTTAAATGGGTATTTTTTCCATCTCCTATTTAAAAAAATAAGATATATCGCCTCTTCACTTATTTCATGGAAACCATGAAAATTAAAGGTGATACATCTTAAGTCCAGAGGCTTAAATTTTGCAAATTATACTCAAATTGTTAAAATGATACCACACCATCTTTAAAATTACAAGAAATATTTATTCATGAATATAACAAAATAATATTGATAATCTATGCATTTATTGTGTATATTTACTTGGGCTTAGATAAATTATACGTACTTATAAAGTCTAATAAGTACTCCTTCTTAATATTACTAAGGGCTTATGTACTTGCACCAATCATGGCTACTTCGCATACCTTATCTTGAACCAGTATATTGAGGTAGTAAGACATGGTATACAACCCGTACTCTTTTCATTACCCTACCTACGGTCAAGGTTTTGGGTTAGAAAAAGATGTATATTCACCCACTATGGATAATCAAATTCTTCGTACTAATATGATGCCTCGTAACGACAACAGAGTATATCCAGCTCAGGTTGAAACACAGTCTCTTGGTGGTCTTATTGTAGATGTACTTTCTGCTAGAGACAATCGACCTATTAGCAATGCTACAGTTGATATTACCATTACCGGTCAACCTTCTACCCAACCTGTAGAAGAATTACGAACAAATGATACAGGAAGAACAGAGCTCGTCGAATTACCAACGCCTCCTGTAGATTACAGTTTGGAACCTAGTGCTCCAATGCCATATGCTGAGTATACTTTGACAATAAAAGCACCTGGATTTGAACCGGTTATCATATCTGGAGCACAATTACTTCCTACCGTAAATGCCCTACAAAATATCTCACTAGACCCAACTCCATCAGAGGGAGCCCAAAACACTGCAGAGGCTTATGCAATACCATACCATACCTTATATGGAGATTATCCACCTAAGATTTTGGAAGATGAAATAAAGCCTTTGGAAGAAGCAGGTGAAATCGTTCTCCCAAATGTTGTTATTCCTGAATTCGTTGTCGTTCATGATGGACCTCCGAATGACAAAACGGCTATGGATTATTGGGTTCCATATCGAGATTACATTAAAAATGTAGCCTCCAGTGAAATTTATGCTACTTGGCCAGAAGCCACCATTTATGCAAATGTATTAGCAATTCAATCCTTTACCTTAAACCGCGTCTTTACAGAATGGTATCGTAATAAAGGATTACAGTTTACTATTACCTCTTCCACTGCATACGATCATAAATTTATGCCTGGACGAAACTTTTTTGATTCTATAAGCAGAGTTGTTGATACAATCTTTAACAACTATTTATCTCGTCCAAATGTGAAACAACCAATCCTAACACAGTATTGTGACGGTAAACGTGTATCTTGTCCTGAGGTAATGTCACAATGGGGTTCAAAATCTCTTGGCGATCAGGGTTATACAGCAATTCAAATTCTTAGATATTATTATGGAGACAGTATTTATATCAATTCTACGTATGAGGTTTCCGGAGTTCCTGTTTCCTTCCCAGGTTATAATTTAACAATAGGTTCCTCGGGCTCTAGTGTTATGCAGCTTCAAGAGCAGTTAAATGCTATCGCTGATGTATACTATCCAATTCCTAACGTCTCAGCCGATGGAGTCTTTGGTCCTACAACCGCAGAGGCAGTAAAAGCTTTTCAAAAACAATTTAATCTTCCTGAATCAGGTATCGTTGACCTTCCAACTTGGTATAAAATCTCTGCTATTTACGTTGCTATTACAAGAATAGCAGAATATCAATGATTCGTATACCTCTTTCATAGTTCATTCTAACAAATAAGTAGATTAAATATTACCCACTTGTTATGAAAAAGGGCTTTTACGTGTAAGATTACTTGCCATTTTAAAGCAAGTAACCTTACACGCAAAGCCCTTTTTCTTTCATTATCTACCATCGGAATTGACAAGGTTCTCTATGATCTAAGGTATCAAATTCATATCCTTTTGACTCAATATAATCTATTACCCCACCCAATACCTTAGCTGTTAAAGGATTCGTTTGACCGTCATGTAACAGAACCACTGGACACCGATATCGATTCAAATCTCTGCTTATATTTTTTTTGATAGAATATGCTGTGGGAGAACCTACCGCATCTTCCCCACTAACATTCCAATCATAATAGGTGAACCCTCTCCTTGTCATTTCTGCGACTAACTCTTTTCTTATTCTCTTTAAGTAATGATTATAACTTCCTCCTGGGAATCGATAAATATATGGACGTACTCCAGTTACTTCTTCAATTCTTTGAAATGCTTTATCATAATCCTTTAAGAAAGAATCAACCGACTTATAAATCTTACCATAATCATGAATATGTGTATGTACACCAATGAAATGTCCTCGATTTACTACTTCTTTTAATATACTAGCATTATCATTATTAATCTCCTCTCCTATAACAAAAAAGGTAGCTTTAATCTTCTTTTCATCAAGTACATCCAATACCTTCAAGGTATTGGCACTTGGTCCATCATCAAATGTTAGAAAGCAGACTTTCCTACCATCAGAAGGAGATGTATAATCCGCTTCTGATTTCGTATATAAATTGGGATAATGATGTACATAATCAGGTTCCCTGCTTAAATCGCCATCACTAACATAGCCACTTTCTACAGTGATACTAGCAGTAATGTCATGATCCCATATACTATTGCCAGCCATCCAGCCCATTCCTTGTTTATTAAGCTGTACCTCATTTTCTAACGTAACAAAAAGGGCTAACTCATCGAGTGATTCATACTCTATTTTCCCAATGATTCCTGCGGTAGTCTCCTCATTTGCTTTATCATAGAACAACCTACCAATAAGAGATAGGAAGATTAGTAACAATACTAACATTATAATCTTGTCTTTCATATTAAGCTCCAAATCGTTTGTTACCATATAATCTATGCCATATGCTCTGTATAACATTCCATAAAAAAAAGCAGTTGGTAAATTAACCAATGCCTATGGTTAATTTATCATCTGCCTTTTATTCATATAGTAGCTGGACGTTTGTGCCGAGGACGACGCAGGTACAAACTTCGGTGCGAAAATTGCTTTCTATTTTCACACTACTTCCACGGTCCAGCCAAGAGTATCTTCGATTTTTCCTAATTGAATTCCAGTAATCGTATCATATATTTTTTGACTTAACTCTCCGATACCGCCATCTCCAACCATTAATACATGGTCTTCAAAACGAAGGTGTCCCACTGGAGATATAACTGCAGCGGTCCCTGTCCCAAACACTTCTTCTAAACTACCGTCTTTGCCAGCTTCATAGAGTTCCTCCACGGAAATTCTTCTTTCCTCAATCTCTAGGTTCCATTGTTTGCATAACGAAATTACGGAATCTCTGGTTACACCTGGTAAAATACTACCATTTAACGCTGGAGTTAACACTTTACCATTAATCTTAAAGAAGATATTCATTGCACCAACTTCTTCAATATATTTTCTTTCCTTACCGTCTAACCATAACACCTGAGAATATCCTTCTTCATGAGCCTTTACCTGAGAAGCCAAAGACGCTACATAGTTACCACCGGTTTTTGCTTCTCCGATTCCTCCTTTGATGGCTCTGACATATTCATCCTCAATCCATATTTTCACAGGGTTTAATCCTTCTGGATAATAAGCACCAACAGGTGATAAAATCACAGCAAACAGATAACGATTGGATGGACGCACCCCAAGGAATGGGTCTGTTGCTATTACAAAAGGACGAATATAAAGGGAAGTACCTGATTTAGTCGGAATCCATCTTTCATCCATCTTAACTACGGCCTTTACAGCCTCAACAAAATCTTCTTCCGGTATCGTTGGGATACAAAGTCTCTTATTACTGTTATTCGCACGTTCTGCATTCTTATTTGGACGGAATAATAAGGTTCTTCCATCCTCTGTCTTATATGCTTTTAATCCTTCAAACATTTCCTGACCATAGTGAAATACCATAGCGGATGGTTCTAATGAAATTGGTCCATATGGGACGATTCGAGCGTCATGCCAACCCTTTCCCTCTTCATAATCCATAAGAAACATATGATCGGTAAATATCGTACCAAATTTTAATGGATTGTCAGCTGCAGGAAGTTCCTTAGGTGCAGTTGTTTTCTCATATCTGATATTCAGCATCTGTACATCCTTCTTTCTACGTATTTTCCCTTATTCCTGCGCATCTATTTGTGCACCGTTTGCGCCAAGGATTACGTTTTATAATATATTAGACTTTCATCCATAAATTTTCAAGTACTATTTCGTAATTCAACCAATTAGTTTCTTATTCTATCGTTCCTTACCAAAACGGATATTCGTGATCCGCTTACGCTACTTCCTCATAACCTCATTGCCACTACGTGGCATTAAACTCTTATCAGATGTTGTATCTAGAATGATATTTCCGATCAAGTGGCATAACAGCTCCAAATTGTTAATGTCAACTGCGGACATCTTAGATTTTTTTATCATTCTTTCCAAGGAGATTAAGCCAAGTATATTGTTTTCTTTTTTTATCATAACCTGCATAACAAATGCTATATTTTGCTTCATAAAAACTTGGTAAGCCTTCAACGATTTACTGATGTTCATATTATCGAGCACAATAATTCCATTTGCAGTAAAGTTTTTCTGATATCCTTGTTCTAACAAATATGTAGCATTCTTATCTTCCGATTGGGATCCCCAATGCATAATCAATGGTAATTCTCTTCCGCAATAAACATTTATCTTATCAAATTGATATAATTCTCCTAACTGGCAGAGAACCTCTTCTATTCCATCTTTACGTTTTTCATATAAAGATTGCATCATATTTGAAAAATGATATGTATTATTACATCCTGCATAAGCTATGTCCATTTGGGGGATAGCATTTGGTAACTTGCAACTTATATCACCATGTTTTAAAGGATTATAAATGATATAACGATTTTTCCCCTTTTCCTTAGCTAGGTATAAACTATAGTCTGCCTTCTGAAAAAGTTCCTTATAGACTACCCCATCGGTAGGATATTCTGCGCAACCCATAGAACATGTGACATGGATATTGTTCTCGGAACCAACATAAGCATAAGCAATATTTTCCCGTATTGCTTTTAATACATTTCTAAGGCTCTTTTCATCATCCACATTATCTAAGATAGCAAATAATTCGTCTCCGCCTATTCTTCCGACAACCCCATGATCACCAACCATCTCTTTTACGATATTGGCTACTCTTACGATAGCCTCATCACCAACCATATGGCCGTAGGTATCATTGATCGTTTTAAAGTTATCAACATCTAAGATTAAAAAGCGGAACTTATCCTTACCAGCATATTGAATCTTTTGCTCAGCAAGCTGAGTTATCGCTCTCTTATTCAATAAGCCTGTAAGCGCATCCCGATTCAACAGATCGTAAAAGAAATCTTCTTTTACATCTTTCGTTAACTTCTCAACTTCTATAACACCAACGATTTTTGCCAGCTTCATCCTTTCATGAACTGCGCTAGCTCGAATAACCCACCGAACTACTTCTTTTCCTTTTGTTAAGATACTATTGATAAGTTGGTAATAAAAGTTCGATGTTCCCGCCATTAAATCTACACACATACTGGTAAGAATGGTTTTTTCCGTCTCTTTCACATAACCATTTTCCAATACTTCTTTTTTCCATAAAAGTAGAGGTTTTTGTGTAGCTATTATCTCTTGATTCCCACTCATCCAATAACATGTAAAATTTGTTGTATTCACATCATACGAAAAATAGAGATTAGGAGTTAAACTTAAGATGGTTCGATAATCCATAATCTCACACTCTTGTTTTGCTACTACTTGTTGAAATGCCATGATATTATAAAAACGTATTTGATATAGAACTTCGTCCATGTATAGAATCCTTTGATTCTCTATGACATAATACGTAATATAAAACTGTCCATCCTCAAGTCGAATATGTAAGGTTCCATTTTGTACTTCATTTTCCTTTAAATTCTGGACAACGAGGCAAAAGTCTTCCTGTTCCTCTTCACGCATTAACAGGAGAAGAGAATAAGGATAGCATTTCTCTTCGTCAATAATTCGATAGAGCCCTTCGTCTCCTACCCTGATACGAAAGTCACTATCGAAAGTAGCACATCCCACATATGCTCCTCTTGTCAGTATCTTATTATCTTCCATTTGCTCACCTCTTAGGGATAATGATATTACAAAATCACCAAGTCAATCCAATTTCTTTATTTAAATTTGTAAAAAAAGTACTGGAATTTTCTTTCTGATACTTCCTTATTATAACATATGTAAAATAAAAATCAATTTTTTCTGTGACTTTTGGCCTATAAGTGTAACAATATTAGCCAATTAGTCATATATTGAGGCTTAGTTTTTAGGTTCTTACAGTATTTTTTACAACATTCCCCATGTCCATATCTTGAAGCGAAACACTACTCCGTCTCTTCGAGCATTTTATATCACTACTCTGCAGTTATATATAGTTAAAAATATAGCTCTACATCCAGAAATGGAGCATGAT
>DPVV01000428.1:8187-8365 GCA_003526525.1 Lachnoclostridium phytofermentans
CATCCAGAAATGGAGCATGATCGATAATAATCATACTCAAGACTTGACATAGAGCTTAAGAAAGATACAATCACTAATAAATGATTGTATCTTTCACTTATACTAATATATTCTATCACGATGTCCTAGTGCTCTATTGTTCGGTAATTATTGCATAACATATCAGGTTTCAGCATCC
>DPVV01000430.1:0-931 GCA_003526525.1 Lachnoclostridium phytofermentans
CAACAATCTTCCTAGGATATATATGAAAAAAACAGTTCGCGAAGTAAGATAACTCATAATCCGCGAACCGTTTTTCATTATGTATTACACAACTTACTATTGTTATATTTCTTTATATGTATTCGTTGAAAATAAAGTATCTCTTCCAAGTGCCTGACTGAGTCTCTGTTGTAGATACTTCGGAAAATCTTGATAGCGTTTTATTTGGAAATTACCAAACATCTTACCGTATACATTTCTTAGACAGTCTTTCGTTAAGATTTTGCTATTAAGGCTTTCTATTAAATCCTCCGTAGCCTTTCTCTCCATTGATAAGATAGCAATAAAAGCTTTATTTCCATACCAACCACATGCATTATGGACACAGTCTAAAATATCCTTATCATTTCGACTTAACTTATCAGGGTTCATTTCAATTGTGCGAATCCCCTGCTTCTTAAGCACCTCGTAGAGGTTTAAATAAGGCATCTGATTGTAAGTCAATTGTGCATCTTCTTCAAATATCTCTTCTCCAAAAAAAACTAAAGAAAGTATTTGAGAGTAATATAATATATATTCAATCTGCCTAACATTAATTTCAGCATTAGTCTGATTAATGATATATTGTGTTGCTGCATGAAGCTTCGAGCGCATCATGACTTCCAACACAGCTTTTTTACTTTTCTTGAAAGCAACATTAGTAATTTTATTTTGGTTCTCCATAAGGATACGATAATAGTACATTGGGCTTTCTGCAATCTCTTGTAATTTTTCTGTATATTCTGAAGTAGGAATATCTCCTTCCAGATAGCGAATTACTGTGGTCTCTCCCCACCCCAATAACTTTGCCAATGGCTTTTTCCCAATGTTGTACATATCCAAAATCTCTCGGATTTGGTTTACGCTGATGATTTTTTCATTCGATGATTTTCCTATTACATCCCCGCTCATA
>DPVV01000430.1:1019-16874 GCA_003526525.1 Lachnoclostridium phytofermentans
TTCCCTTCAAATTGGTTCCCCTCTTAGATATATCCATTCTTTTGAGTCTGATGCATTTTGGGCTGATTGTTCTAAAATTTAGTACTTTCTGAAATCATTGATACCAGCAGCTATTATCTTGACACCTCGTATGATACGTTCAAACATTCCAAGTCGATAAAGACTAATTAGTACCATTCCTACTGGAATACCAAATATCAGACCAGCAAATCCATATAGTTTATACCCAATAAACATAAAGATGAGGGTTTGAAAAGGTTTGACTCCAATGCTGTCTCCTACCATTTTAGGTTGTAATACCTGTTTAATGATTTGGCAAGCAAGATATAGTACTAATATCACTATCGCTTCTACATAATTTTCATTTATAAATGAAATAACTGACCATGGCCAGAATACTAATCCTGTTCCAAACACCGGTAAAAAATCGATGACTGCTATGGCAAGGGCTAGTAAAAATGAATAGCTTATTCCCATAAACTCAAATGTTAGAAACATTACCACCATAAGTATCATCATAATTTTAAACTGAGCTTTAAAATAGCCCCCAACTGCTGTTTTAAAATTATCGCTGATGATACGGTTAAATCGCTTCACAGACTCTGGTAAAATTTTGTTTACAGCTGTAATTATCTTATCCCGGTCTACAATAAAGAAGTAAGTAGCCAATATTGTAATGATCATCATAAATAACGTATTGGCAAAATTCATGACAACCCCTGCAGCCTTTAAGACACTGGTTAAATCCACCCCACTTAACAACTTGTCTAGCATTCCTTGTGTACTAGTATTAAGATTATCTACGACCGACTTTAAGCCTTGTGGAAGTGCTTCATACAGACTTGCAAACTTAGTAGAAATACCTTCTAGGGATTCGACGATTTGCTGTGCAATATTTGGTAAATCAGAAATTAGATTATAGATCTCATGAAATAGCATTGATAAAACCAAATAGAGCAAGCCAAATATTAGAGCCAATACTAGTATGATGATAATGGCAGAACCATGCTTTCTTGCTATCTTAATTCTTTTTTCCATAAACTTAACAAGTGGATTCGCAATTAGTGATAATATATAAGCCACTACAAACGGAAGAAAGAACGCTAATAACTTTGGTCCAACAAACAGTATAAGTACTCCTAACAGGATTGTTAATAATAGGTTTACGATAATTTTAATATAAATGACCCAATTTTTCTGCACTTTATCACCTCTAATATGTTGGTCTGAAGTCAGTATAGCAAATTTTGTAAAGTTTTACAATATCAAGCCAACATAATTCCATAATTTTCGTTCATTTTCGTTACAACAAATCGTTGTTCTTTGTGAGTTTTGTATATTTCGCGAGAGTAATTTTGCTAACATTCACTTTACTGTGACTATTTAGTTACGAATAGTACTATCTTCTGATAAAAAGTTTCTTGAATTCCGAAAGTTTAGCTCTCCACTTGACCCTTTATCCATAACGTAGAAAAGAATATAACTGCTGAAATAATTACGATCATCGGACCAGTTGCAAGGTTTAAGTAATAACTTAAGATTAATCCCAAGATACCAGAAAATACTGATATAATAATACTAAACAGATGATACTCTCTCATATTCGAGGAGATATTTCTTGACGCTGCAGCAGGTAATATCAATAGTGCATTTAGGATTAGTAACCCCACCCACTTTATGGATAACATGACAATTAGGGCAATCAATACTGAAAATAAATTCTCAATTACACTTATATTTACTCCTTTGCTTCTTGCCAGGCTAGTATTCAAACTTAAGGAATGCAACTTATTAAAGCATGTTGCAAAAAAGACTAGTGTAACAGCAAAGATGATTACTAATAATCCTATTTCTTCCGGTGTAATACTTAATATATCTCCAACAAATAAGGAGGAGTATTTTGAAAAATTACCACCACTTGATAATATGACTAGACCAATCGCTGTACTAGTAGAGGAAAATACTGAAATTATAGTATCCGTAGACGCAGTGTTATTTCTCTTAATATAGTTAAGTAACAATGCAAATACTACCGCAAATGCAATCGTAGAAATGTTCGTATCCCCTATTCCAAGTATTACGCCAATCGCCATTCCTGTGAACACGGAATGACCTAATGCATCTGAGAAAAACGCAAGTTTGTTATTTACGATCATAGTACCTAACATACCAAATAACGGTGTGATTACTAAAACCGCTAACAATGCATTTTTCATAAAATTGTAGGAAATAAAGTCGAACGGAAGCACTGCTTCCATTAAATGATAAATTGTATCCATGGTTTTTTACCCTTTATATGATTTTTTATAATGACTACGCTCCAAAAACCTCTTTAAATTCTTTACTTGATAAAACTTCTTTTGGTGTTCCCTCTTTTAAGATATGCTTATCCAACAATATTACATAATCGGCATATTTCTCTACAAATTTTAAATCATGAGAAACTAAGATAAATGCGCAGTCGTAGTTATTTTTAAGCATTGCGATATTTTTATAAAAAAGTTCCATACCATTTCGATCTATTCCGGATACCGGTTCGTCAAGTAATAGTAAGTTTGGTGTTGGAGTACATGCGATGGATAGCATTACTCTTTGTAATTCTCCACCAGATAAATCGCAAACTCTCTTATCAATTAAGTCCTGAGCTTCAAAAAAACGAAGTTTTTCTTTGATATCCTCATATAGACGTTTTTTTCTTGGTAAAAATACAGGACGACGATCAATGAATCCTGCAAACATATCATAGACACTGGTCGGTGTATTTTTCTCCACATTTAGTGATTGTGGAACGTACCCTACCGTCATCTTTGGAAGAGTATTATTCTTCATATCTTTAAATTCTATGGTTCCCTCATGCTTTAGTTCGCCAAGAATAGCTTTAATTAAAGTCGATTTTCCAGCGCCATTTTTCCCTATGATAACTGTTAATTTGCCACAGTGGATATGCAAATTAATATGCTCAATAATCGTTGTCTTTCCTATTGTAACACCGATATTATTCATTCGAATACAATGACGACCACAGGCTCCCTTTGAGCAGGATTCATGCTGTTTTATACAAGAAGAACAAGTAAGCTCAATCTGAGATTTATCCTTCTTTATATTAGGGGATGATTTTTGTTGTTCCATACTATCCTCAATTCTGGCTATTAACACCTATTTATAACAATGGAATCTTTGATACCAATACTTACTCTTTCATTTACTTTTTCACTTACTCTTTCTCTTACTCATTCACTTAGTCTTTCACTTATTCTTTACTGCGAAAGCTTCCTTTAATATCTCAATATTCTTTTTCATTCCCTTAAGATACGAATCCTTATCAAGTCCCCCTGTTACTAAGGAGTCCATCACATACACCGTTGCATTGGTTTCTGCCTCGATTCGCTCTGCAATAGTATGCTCGTACTGCTCTTCTGTAAATAGATATGCGATATCATGAAGTTTTATTTCTTCCACTACTTCTGCAATCTCACCAGCACTCAGTGCTGTTTCACCATCGGTATTGACTGCATGTACCACTTCCATTCCAAGCTCTTCCGCAAGATAAGCAAAAGAATCATGGAAAATAATGATTTCAGTACCTGATGTAATCTCTTTTAAGGAATCAAACTCACCTTTTAATGATTGTACCTTTACTAAATACGTTTCTTCGTTCTTACGATACATCCCTTCATGCAATGGATCTATTTTACAGAGTCCATCCGTGATTGTTTGTATTTGTTTCATATAACGCTCTACATTAAGCCATACATGCCCATTAATGTTACTATGGTTATGAACATGTGAATCCTCTTGTTGATCGCCATTCTCCTCATGGTTATGGTCATGAGTGCTACCAGTCAAGAATTTCATACCAGCGCTAGAATCAATTATTTGAATTCCTTCCTGTTGATCTAGTACATCTTCCATAAATTCTTCCATCTCACCACCATTTAATACAACGACCTGCGCTCCCGATAAAGTTCTCATATCCTTCGTCGTTAGCTGATAATCATGGACACAGCCAGTTTGATTCTCCGTTAAGTTCACCACCTGTACTCCATCGATTCCATCCGCTATATTAAGAGAAGCAATATACATCGGATAAAAGGAGGTGACTATCGTAAGTCCCTCCCCCTGATACTGCTTATTTTCACCTTTTATTTTTATCGCTCCATAGCTAGTCAGTGATAATAAAAGCATTACTGATAATAAATATATTAATTTTCTTTTCATTCTATCCTACATTCTAGTGCATTCGCACAAAACTAATTCCATTGTAAACTAATTAATTTCCTTGCAGCTTATTTAATTCTCATGCAATTTATATAACTCCTTGCAATTTATATAACTCCATTGCAATCTATATAATTCCCCTACAACATATCTAGTTCCCTAACAATTTATATAATTCCTTTGCAAATCAACTTATTCTCTTCCTAAATAATACGCTACAACAAACCCTATTGCAAATGTTAAAGCACTTACGATAACACTAGCAACCGTTATAACTCCAAAACCAATACCCATATAAATAGCAAATGGTGAGGCAACAACTAAACCAAGTATAGCATAGTAAGTTCTTTTTTCATAACGAGAAAGTAAGAATTCTATAATCTTTGCAATAGCAAAAATACCGACAAGTACTCCAATTCCAAATGGTGCAAGGATTGCAACATTATGAAGTATCGTATTAAAATCCCATGGTGACAATGCCTTGATTGTTGAATTTATAGTTTCAATAATTGGATTATAATATCCTAGGATTAAGAGTATCATTGATCCACTCACACCCGGAATTACCATCGTTGCTGATGCGATAACGCCTATGATAAATAGTTTCAACATCTGAAATACAGATACCGTTAAAGTAATCTTCGCTTCCTTACCACTTCCAAAAACCTGTAGAAGTATGATAAGAGCAAAAAATGCTAGAAATAATACCACATCTAAAACATCAAACTGGCCACTCGCACTCTTTCCTCCAGTGGAAGGGTTTTTCACTTTTTTTATAAGGATTGGAACACCACCTAAGATAAGCCCTACAAATAGTGAACTAGTTTGTAAAGGGTAATTTTCAAAAAAGGATTCAATAAAATAGGATAACCCTATAATTGCTGCTACCATTCCGATCGCATAAGGAAACAATGTTATAACACTTTTCTTAAATTGTTTAAAAAGGTTTGTGATGGAACCAATAATTTTATCATAGATGCCCATTGATACAGCCATGGTTCCTCCACTCACACCTGGAATGATATTGGCGATTCCGATTAATATACCGCATAGTATGTCTTTTATAAATCTCATAGTGGTATCCTTTCTTTGTTGAATTATTTTATATAAACTAAAGCATACTTAAGCTGACCCGAAATAAACTTTTTTACTTATCATCTTATCCCTACATTTAGTTTAATAATTTTATCTCCTGTAGAATAATATCCCATAACTTATTCAGTATAACACAGTACAATTTTCGTTGTAAATGAGTTTAATTTATTTCTAATGAAAACAGCCATTTTTTTAATTATGATATACTATTACATGTTATATACTAAAAACTTTGTAGATATAACCAAAACTGCTACGAAAGGTAGGTTTCGCTATGTTTTATAGAAACAAGAAAAACATAATTCGCTAACTGCTCCTTATTATAAATCGAGCCTGCAAATAAAAAGTCAATAAAAATTAATGATCAAACTGCCGATTCTTGGTTTTTAATTAATTTCGGATTTCGTCCATAAGACTATACTGTTTAAACGAGTGATAGTCGTGGGATTTATTTCTGATTATTATTGTGATAAATGTGGTAGAGGTTATGAATTTAAAGGAAATAAATGCTTGGATTGTAAAAAAATGCCAATGCCATACTTCGCGGGACGGATACAAAGACAATACTTGCAACGGTAAGAATAGTGTTAATTATAGGGAACAAGTAAGCGAAATCGAAGAGGATAACAAAAATTGCCCGGATTTCGATAGTATGCAAGATTAGTATTTATAGAGGAAGATAGAATTATCTTCATAAGGCAAGGGATTGATTTTGAAGAAAGGAGTGACTTTGTATAAATTGAAAAGGAGATAAAAAAATTCTTTATCTCCTTAAAAAATTATTCTGATAGCTGATGAAATTCCCTTAGTGTGGTTAGCTGATAACAAATATAGTTACAACTAGTACAAAAAAGCATATCTTTTTTTATAGTTTTGTAGATGTAGCAATTTTTATGCTGAGGACATATTTTAGTTTCTGTGTTATAATCGGTGTTTATAACTGTAAATACGTGTTCAGGACTTATTGTAGCTGCGGATGATTTAATCGGCATAATGGCCAGAATAAATAATATAAAAACAGCCAGTGCATTTCTAGAAATAGTTTTAATCTTCATAGACAATCTCCTTTCATAAAAAACTCACTATAAGTATTAGTATCAAGCAACTCTTATCCGGATTTAAAATTTTAGAGATACTTAATATACTGTAATCTTACATTAAATTACAAATAGTGTAAATTAGCAAAAGGTACAAATATTACCAAACATTTCAGTAAATATAACTATTAAGTCCAGTAATTATGAAAATAATAATTTTATACTTCACTAAATTCGGGATTGTATAGTAGAATATAGAAATTTACTAATAGAATGCACATTGACAACTACATAGCGGTTGGATTCCTGTTAATGAGAGGTGGTTACTGGAGACGAACAAAGATGTATTAGTAACTACCATGGAATTCAGTGATTATCTAAAAATGCCTATTTATGCAATAAGTAAAGGACTACATATCAGAGCACACAGTAAATAACTGATGCTATGTGGAGTAATTGTGATGATAACGAAATATCAGTATATGATGAAAATGAAAAAGAAAACAATAGGTTAATATTATCTCGGCACATCGAGCAGTGTGGTATCGAGTTATTCAATGCAGTTAAAGAGAAGAAGCTAGAAGGTATCGTTGCTAAGAAGAAAGATAGTAAATACGAGGTGGTAGGTAAGAGGTCAAGGGCTTGGATTAAGTACAAAGTGTTAAATGGGATTGATGCTGTTGTATGTGGGTATATTCGTAAAAAGATGGAATCATTAGTATTATTGTGGGTCAGTATCAAGGAACTAAGTTAGTTTATAAAGCTCATGTAAGTCTTGGTGCCGGAATGAAATATATAAAAGAACATGGATATGAGCAGATAAGTGAATGCAGAAATCCTATGTTCCCAAAGTATGAATATGAAAGTATAACAGAAGATCAAATAAAAGATTTGCTAGCTTTGAAGAATGGAGTTCAGCACAATGTAAAGGAAGTAAATAATTAGTTACTAATCACGGTGAGTAGCTTTTTATGTGCGCCCAGCATGGGCGCATAAAAAATGACTCCTAATCTTCTTAGAAGTCATTTAGATTGATATATTCTTCAACTTTGGACAACATCGATTCTTGCAAAAACTGATTTCTCCAGTAAAAGATTCTGAAATACCTTTTGTAGAAACCTACTCTGCAGTAGCTGCAACTTCACCTTTTACTTTCGTATTATAAGAGTAGGTATCTACGATTTCTCCCACCATTTCTCTTATATATTCTGTCTCATTATTACATGCAGGGTATAACTCCTCTAATTGAAGAAGAAACTTTTCCTCATCAATCTTTAAAGGCTTCCCAATAAATATCTGTGAGTTTTCGGTTTCACCTAATCCCTCCTCTTCCATAAGAAGCTCCTCAAATAATTTTTCACCAGGTCTCAATCCAGTAAATTTAATTTTTATATCTACACCTGGTATATACCCAGACAGGCGAATGAGATTTGTAGCTAAATCAAGAATTTTTACTGGCTCTCCCATATCCAACACAAATATCTCTCCACCCTTTGCATAAGCACCTGCCTGTAAAACTAAGGATACCGCTTCTGGTATGGTCATAAAATAACGTATAATATCAGGATGTGTTACTGTAACCGGCCCGCCTGCTTCAATTTGCTTTTTAAAAAGTGGAATTACACTTCCATTACTTCCGAGCACATTACCAAATCGAACCGCAACAAATTCAGTTTTTGATTTTCTGTTAAATGTTTGCACAATCATCTCACAAATTCGCTTCGTTGCACCCATGATATTTGTAGGGTTAACCGCTTTATCTGATGAAATCAATACAAATTTCTCTACGCCATACTTATCAGCAGCTTGGACCGTTTTAAATGTTCCAAAAACATTATTTTTAATAGCCTCGTTTGGGCTATCCTCCATTAACGGTACATGTTTATGTGCTGCAGCGTGGTAAACAATGTTAGGTCGATAAGTATCAAATATTTTATCAAGTCGCTTCTCATTACGTACCGAAGCAATCAATGTTACCAGATCTAAATCAGGGTATCTTTTCTGTAACTCCTGCTGTATATCATAAGCATTATTTTCATAAATATCTACGATAATTAACTTCTTTGGCTTATGCCCTGCTATTTGCCTACAAAGTTCACTACCTATGGAACCACCACCGCCAGTAATTAGAACTACCTTGTCTTTTACATAACCCATAATCGAATTTAAATCTACTCTTATAGGATCTCGTCCCAGTAAATCTTCAACTTCAACACCGCGAAGTTCTGAGACACCAACTTCACCGTTAAGAAATTGATACATTCCAGGTAATATATATAATTTACAATCTGTTTCTTTACAGATTTCTAAGATCTTACTAATTTCTTTTCTTGATACTGAAGGCATCGCTATGATAATCTCATTTATCTCATACTTCATCACATTGTCAATGATTGTATCTCGATTACCAATAACTTTAATCCCATGAATATAACGACCTAATTTATCTTCCGCATCATCTATGATGCACTTAACTATTTTATGTATATGGTCGCTATTTATTATTTCTTTGATTATCATATTGGCTGCTTCTCCAGCACCAATTACCATCACATTTTCACAAGACTTCCCATTCTCTCTCTTCCGTAACTTCACACGAATAGCGCGATAAGTAAATCGTGAAGCCATCGTAGTTATAATTAATAGAACTGGGAATATAAAGAAGTAACTTCTTGGAATCGGAAGCTTTAAAAGTATAAAACCAATTACTTGTAAGGCAGAAACCCCAATTGATGCAGCAATAATATTCTCTAACTCAGTAATACCTGCAAAAATCCACAAGCTGTGATATAACCGAAAAAAGTAGAACATTAATATTACTGTAATGATATTAAAAGGGAAATAAGTCCATATAGTATCAAGAAATTTCGGATCAATATTCTTATAATTAAAATCATACCGAATCAATAGCGACAAAATACTGATTAAACTAACAGCCCCCACATCGATAAAAATCAAGCACATTTTTCGTAAAAATAACTGTTTGTCTTTTATATACTTTTTCATACGCAGCTCCAATAATTATTTTATGTAACTTAATTAGTATAGCACATATGAGTTATGTGTGCAAATGGTAAAACATTAATCATAACTTGATTATACTTTAAAATAGTGTATAATTAACCAGTATAAGTACCTTTATATTTTTTTATTCAAATCTATTAAATTGTAACAAAGGAGATACGATATCAATGCTTACAAGTAAAAATTATAACCATACAAGTCGATCTAAAACGAACTCCATATTACTATTATTCCCGTTATTCTTAATAGTAACTATATTACCATTATTAGTCAGCATGCACAGCTATAGTACTGGATTAAGTCAATATAATTGGTATCCTGATTATGATTTGTCTACTGATTTTTTTCTCTATTACAAACAGTGGTTTTTTGTTTTTATTAGCAGTTTGTGTGTACTCATATTAATAATCAAATCTATCATAAATAAAGAAGAAATCAAATTCCATAAAATATTTATCCCACTGGTGATTTATGCAACTCTTGCACTTATCTCTACTATAGCTTCTCCTTATCGATCTTTTGGTTTTTCTGGTATATATGAGCAATTTGAAAATATATTCTGTCTCTTAGGTTATGTATTGATTGTATACTATGCTTTCTGTATTATTCAATCAGAGTATGAATTGAAATTAATAATTAATGCTCTAGCCATTGGTGCATTAATCCTTGGGTGTATTGGTGCTCTACAGGCATTTGGCTTTGATTTCTTTAACACTACTTTTGGAAAATCTATGATTGTAGAAAAGAATGTAGATCCTAATTCACTGAAATTTGCTTTTGAGAAATACCGTACTTACGCTACTTTATATAATCCTAATTATGTTGGTGTGTATACCTCAATGATTATTCCACTCTATACGGTCTTATTATTCTATACCAAATTGGGTTACGAATATGTATTATACATAATTGTTATTGTTTTAAATTTAATCAGTATGTTTGGCTCACAATCAAAATCGGGAATCATTAGTATCTTATGTAGTATATTAGTGGCTATATTATTAATGAGAAAGAAAATCATTAAAAAATGGTTTATCACATTACCAGTAATGGTCTGTGCATGCCTTGCCTTTATAGTCTTGAATCATTTTCAAAATAACGCTTATATCAATGCTATAAAGAATGCATTCAAAATATCATCTAGCGTTTCCCCTGCCTTGACTGAAATCTCTACTGAGAAGGATCATATAAAGGTTATCTACAATAATAATACCTTAATTGTTAAACTAGACAACATGAAATTATATTTTTATGACGATTCTGATAATATTATACCAATAAAAGAAGTTGATAATTCTGACTCTACATTGGTATTTGATGATAACCGATTTATAAATATTTCACCAGTGCTAGTTGATGATGAATTTATTGATTTTGGTTTGATAATAGAAGGAAAACCATGGTATTTTAAATATGATGATACCACTAAACAATTTCTATATTATAACCAATATGGCAGATTTTCGCCAATTAGCACAGCACCAAGTTCTGTGTTTACTGGCCATGAAAATTTTGCTTCTTATCGTGGATATATCTGGTCCAGAACAATTCCTATATTATCAGATTATATCATATTAGGGTCAGGAGCTGATACTTTTGCCTTTGTATTTCCTCAATATGATTATGTAAATTCTCGAAACTATGGGTTTGAAAATACATTAATTACGAAACCCCATAGTCTCTACTTACAGACTGCAGTACAAACCGGATTCATTTCCCTAATTGCTCTTCTTGTTTTTTATTGCTGGTATTTTATACAAAGTATAAAGCTTTACTTTAATAATTTATACAATACAAAATCCTCTGTATATGGTATGGTTATATTTATCAGTAGTATTAGTTTTATGATTAGCGCAATCTCAAATGATTCTAGTATAACAGTCTCTCCAGTATATTGGTGCTGTATCGGAACTGGACTGGCGGCAAATATGATGGTAAAGAAGACTAATAAATATTAATAACCACTGACTTAGCGAAGTGAACCCCATTTGTTAGACAAAAAATCTAACGGAAGGGGTTTATTTTATGCCAATATGAAAAAAGTATAGCTCAGAAAACTAGAAATTGTACAACGGCGTTCAGAGGAGAGAGGAGTATACGAATATCACATAGAAGAAATATTTAAGGAACGAATTTATTGCTTCCGCGTAAAGCATCCTAAGGCTATGGTTCAGTATTTATCACGTAAAACTTCAGACGTTTATGGTTGCATGCTAATCCTGATTTTAAGAAGATATTCATACGGCCAAGAGTTTTATAAATATTAATTTAAAGCTTAGTTGAAAAATTCGGTATAGTAAAATTTCGGAATAAGCAACATCTACCTATAAAGAATCCGCCGTATCATTCAGCATTTGATATATCCCTTAAGAGGTTTGTGGCGTTATGGAATTAACACTAATCATCACATAACCGAATGTTATGGTAAGTTTCGTTAAAAAACATGGTTTGAAAAGGATGTGCTCCGGGATACGTACAAACCTTGTTAACCATGGAATCACATGCAACTTCTGAATTCTACTTAACCAGTAGTAATACAATGGATGAGTTTCTGATCAGTACAACTTCTCAAATAAATATCTCTATTTCTTTATGACCATTTTATTCGTAATCTTAACAAACAACTTTTCTCTTTCTTTCCTCCCAAGTATAAGTAAAGTATTAATCAGTAAGGAAACTATGGCAGTAAATGAAGCGTCTACAAATAACATGAACCAGCTATTAATAGGCATATAATGCTTTATCACTAATGAAATTAATGTAGCAATAGCAAGAGATAATATATTCTTTCCTATTAGCGGGTAAAATGCATTAACTCTTAATTTCAGACAATACGCACCATACATTGGCAGAAAAGTTAGTCCTCTTATTATAGAAAATAGAGTGCTTGTTCCTGCAATGATAAATAACTGTGCATTTGTATCTAATGTATATTGTAGTGAAATTAAAACAATTCCTATTGTAAGTATAGAATTGAAAAACAAATACAGAGAAGGTATTTTTACTTTATTAGTTGCAGTAAAAACATTCCATAGACCTTCTAACGGCAAAACAAATACTTGATCAATACAAATTATAATAGAGAGTGCCTGTAATAGTCTTGCATTTTCCGTGGGCATCCATAGACTATAAAATTCACCTCCATATGCATACAAAATTGCCAAAGGAATACACGAAAACATCCCTAACATTTTCATGGTAAAAAACACCTGCTCCTTTAAATCTTGATACTTTCCTTTAGCATAACTTATAGTAAGTTGTGGAGCAAAAACAGACGCTATCATCGCAAAAACTCCCAACACCAAATTAGGTATAATCTTCGCTATTGATAATCTCCCCATAGCAGTGGCTCCAATAAATAGATTTGCTATAAGCAAATTTAAACCTGTTGACATAATAGAACTCATCGAATTGAAGCTATTCCAAATTCCAGATAATAATAATGTTTTTATATATGAGGCATCAAAATAACGTTTATTAATAACAACATTAGGTAATAGTTTTTTTGTATAATGTATGTTAATACCTGTCATATAAATAGTACAGATTAATGTCGCTAACCCAATATACCATACAGAGGGTTTAAAAAACGAAAATGCAATGACTAGAATAACAACCTTTATTATATAAGATTCTATCTTCCTCAGAGAATCCAGGTCTAGTCTGTTACATGCAAAAGTAGTAGCACCAAATACGGATCCAATTATACTTATAAGCAAATTTAAAAATATAAAAGCCATTAATATCGTAACATCTGATATTATAGCCGTTGGGATATTTACAACATTTTTCAAATTTATAAGTAATAAAATAGCTGGTATAATCAGAAATGATGCTAATATAATATTTGCAATAATAGTTGATGTAAAATATTTGTTTACATCATTATACTTTCCTTGATGCAAGCTGACTGTTATAAATCTTCCTGCCATAGAATTCAAAGCAACTGTAATAACTTGTGCATATGTAACAAAATCATTCGATAAATTAACAAAACCATATGCTTCGCTTCCAATGTATTTAACAATAAAAGGAACTAAAAAAAAACTAATACCCAAGTTTACCGTGAATGCTATAATTTGTGCAATCATATTAATCGCTAATCGTTTTTTATTGAACATTTTTATACTCCAAGCTTTCTATGTTTATATTTAGCAAATTATACAATAAAACTTTACTATCATAAACTTATAGTTTTTTTAGTTACTGCCTCCATGTAATGCCTTTCTTTAATATTTCATTTCTTTTTCCAATAATTATATTGGAGTCATCAAATACATGGTTGACCAAAGAGCTTCCTGCTGCAATAACAGTATCGTTATTAATAACAGTACCTTTTAATATAAGGTTCCTGCAACCGATCCATACATTATCACCAATGACAATATCCTTATTATCATTTATTCTATTTCCATTAATATCGATGATTTTATGAAAATCTGTGTCCATAATTAGACAATCCCAAGATATTAGACAATTGTTTCCAAATGAAATTCTTTTACAGCATACTACTCCCGTATTCGCCGTTATAGTAAAATTATCCCCTAACTCTAAATCTCCTTCATTAAAAATCCTTGAACCATGCCCTATACTAGCCGTTCTGTTAAAAACAATTTCACCGGTATTATCCCATATACATCTTTCATATTTTTTATCAAATAGACTGATATCTGCAAAACCAATTTTCACACAGCCCGAATAAGCGTTATTTATCACTACATTACCCTTCATTCGGTAAAAAGTAACATTTCTTGATACCACACAAAAACATTTAAAAATTCCTTTTAATCCAAAATAGTGATAATTAAATCTTACAGTTTTATATATAGAAATTCTAAATATTTTCTTTATCAAATTAATATACTTTTCGCTTAACAATATTTTCCTCCATATCAGTTAGTATTAACGCCTTATAAAAATCGACTTAGTGCCACTAATCAAAGTATAAATCGTAGTACCTATTTTACGTCCAAAAAGAGTATATAATATTTTTCGCACATTTTGATTTCTTTTTAAACGCTTTTGTTCTTTTTCTTTTAACCATGAGGCATGGAAATGATGAATACTATATGTATTAGGGGTAATATTAATCTTTCCAGTTTCGTACTCCATTGGGCAAAAGTATTCTTTTGGGTAAATATACATATTTTGTATAAGCTGAAAACTATCATCTTGTTTCAACCCTTTTTCGACTAACAAAGATGTAAGAATATAGGGGATAGGAAGAAGATTTAACTCTCCTCTTTCATCGATAAAATTCTTGTTATCATAGCACTCCAACATCTCACCAATAATGCTACACTCTTTTATCGCACCAAATCCTAATCCGCAATTTACCATTTTCCCATCACTTTCAAACCCCATAAAAGCCCTGTTTGACAATAAATCATCCAAATTTTTTATTAATTCGACATCGGTATCCAAATAGATACCCCCATAATTATAGATAATATCAAGCCGTGCATAATCCGAAACGAAACTCCACTTTCCAGCATCATATGCTTGCTTCATATATTTGTTTTTACTAACATCATAATTTTGCTCATTCCATTCAATAATTTCGTAATCTGAACAGAATTTTTTCCAAGTGGCTATACACCTTTTATCTTTCTCTGGAATACCGTTTCCTCCAAACCAGCAATAGTGTATGACTTTAGGTATGCTCCTCATCAACTAATCACTCTCCAAACTATTATTTTTCTTCTTTATTATTGGAATTACTAGATGAATGCTGTTAAAATACACTTAAAATACTTCTATAAGGGATATATGGCTGATTTGATATTCCACCATAATCAATAATTCCTTTCATAGTATATATTGACATTAAAATTAAAACACCAAGTAGAATTACTCTAAAAATTTTTGTATTAATATTTTTCATTATTGTTGGGAAAATAAATATTTGCAAAAAATACAACCCAATAGATCCTCTTCCACCTATGATATCAATACTTGAAAATAAAGCCATTACAATAATTGAAAGGAAATATCCATTGAGAAATATCAGGGATTTTTTGTCATCTATTTGTTTTCTTTTATAGAACTCTACAAAGAACACTAAGAATAATATTCTTTTAATGATTGATATTGTTCCACCACCTGTATAAAGAGCAGCATAAAAGAGCAGTTTTTCCTTAATCATACCTGCAGGAACTAAATTTATTATCTTTACTAATAAATCACCGCACATTAATATGGAAATAACTAGTGTAGAAAAAGTTGTAATATAAATTAATTTTCTACTTAATTGCTTATACGATAGAACGTAAAGCGGAATAAATACTAAAATACTAACATGAAATAGCGCTCCTAAAAGTATTGTAATTATAAATTTTTTAAAGGATCTTTCAAGTATGTATTTAATACTAAACAAACCAAATGCAATTGCTATTCCTTGCCTTATTACCCCCATATCAAAATTCAAAAATACACCTGTAAAATATAGCATAAGACTAATTAAAATATCATCACTATATTG
>DPVV01000149.1 GCA_003526525.1 Lachnoclostridium phytofermentans
GATCTGAATTAGAAGGTTATAATTCAGAGGTTGAATTTAATCATAGAGAAGCAGATTTCTTCTGTGAATGTTCCAATTTACCACTTGCTGCGGTAAAGACATTTTATGGACACAGTGAAAGCATGACGATGGCACATGTCGAGGATGCGTGCGCTATTCTTGCTAATCTTACGCTAAATTGCCAAGAGGTTACTGTTCACCTTGAGGACACCTTTAAACTTCTTATGAACAATAGTGAAATGTGTCTCTTTAAAAGAACAATAGCACTTTATCAGGACTTCAAGAAGGATGGTCTCGTTAATCAAGAATTAATGCGTCGGATTGATAATATGGTAGATCGTATTAATTCTGTAGATAAAATATTATCTCTATATACAAATCATAGTGTAACGCTGGAACGTAAAGAATTTGAAGAATTATATTTAAGTCTAGTTGTAGAAACTGAACCAGAGGAAACTACAAATAATGATACTGCAGATATTAAAGCAATGGTAGATTCTTTACATGGTTCGATGCGACAGATATTCAATTTTGTTGAGCTAGAAAAAGAAAAAGAAGTACCATTTACAAAAGCGGTCGATTACTTTGTAAATGCAGAAGATCGTTTATCGCCAGACGATGAGATGAGGTTAAAAAGAAGGGAAATTACAAAGCTATATTATGAAATCTATGAACGAGCTTTCTTAATTTCCTATAAAAAACAAAAAGCGATTCCGAAGGCAATTGATTTATTTTTAAGATATGGATTCGTAGATGAGCGCTTATTGACCGAACAGCAACTTCATAGCTTATGCAAACTAGATGCTGGAACAAATGAAGGGCCTTGTCGTATTTATACGTTGTATGAATGGTTTAGCTTAATTATGCAAGGAAAAAGAGAACCATCCAAAAGCGAATTCGACTTAGAATATGTGGATCATCTTAGAGCACTGCGTAAAAAGGGAGAAATCACAGAGAGTGTAGAGAAAGAGCTTCTCGTCGATGTGGAGAAGAAACTTCATTATGAAGTTACGAATATGTTTGCCTATAATAATAAGTTATTAAATGGACAAATCTCTATTTTCATTCCTATCCTTTATAAAGAACAATTCTACAATGTCGTAGAGAGAGCAATGCTTACCAAGCAAAAAATTAATGACTCCTTTGAGAAGGTACTAGCAATTGATTATTCTGCCTTCCACCGTGAGTCCCTCTATGTCAATGCGGAAGCAGGTATTGAGAAAGAATATATTATGAAACAAGTGCTTCCAGAGATTATTATCCTACCAGTCGTTGGTTCAAATGGTTCTATGTGGCAGGAGATTAGTATTAAGAGAAGAAATAATCCAGGTCGTTTTTTATTTCCACAGTTTATCGATTCCAATTTGGATGATATTATGATAAAATTGTTTGCACGATTCCGTTGGGAATTATGCAGATGTATTCAAGGAACTGCTTGGAATGATTTAAAACATAAGTCCCTTACTTCAGAATATGTAGATTATATTCAATTCTACCGCAGAAATCATGATTTATCTGAGGAGCGGAAAGAAAAGTTAAAACTACAGATTCAAAAGGGAAGAAATAATACAAGAGAGATATTTGTAATTGATTATGAGGCATGGATTAAAGGGGAGGCTTCTGGTGCCATTCGACTAAATAAAGTGGCAAGAGATCTTCTCGCTACGTATTGTCCATTCTCTAAAGAGATACGAGAGAAACTGGCTACGCAACCGCTGTTTGTGGAGGCGTTTGCTAGGTATCAACGTAACACTACTAAGAAGATTAGAGAATTAGAACTTCGTTTCCATGCATTAACTAAAGAAAAAATCGAGTTGACAAAGGAATTAGAGGACACAATGTCCTTTTACCGAGAACTTTAATATTTACTGCCCCAGTGGTTTTTCTGTGTAATCGCTGGGGCTGTTTGCGTTTATTTGGAGGTACCATGAATCATACACTACGGAATGATATTGTAAATAATCATAGTACTCGTATGCAGTATTTAAAAAAATACATACCATTTTTTTTATTGCAACAGGTATCTATGACTCAATTTAAGGATGGAAAATACGCCATTGTTGACATGGGATATGTCACAATGGCTCTTCTTCGTTATTTTATTGAAGAAAACCACTTTAATGAAAGGAGCGTTACCTATCAGGAAGTAGCGGAGTTTTTATCGGAGTTATTAAGAAACGATTTTTCCTTATCCCTCTATGGAGAGGAAGAAAAGGAACTAATTGATTACCTTTTTGATAAGATAAAAAACGATGGGAAGCCATTTGTTATGGATTATTTTGATCCAGTAGAAAAAAAGCAAAAAACAACCAGAGTAAAACTTTTAGAGAGTAGGTTACTGGCTGGTAGTGTAGTGTATTCCGTTACCGCGGATGCAATCGAGTTTTATTTAGAGACCAAAGAGGTAAAGGAAGAAAGCAAGATTAATATCCAACAGCTATTACTGGAAAAAATGATTGAGACCAAGAATTTTACGGGTGGTACGGAGGTTGTTAGACGAATTAACAGTGAAGTCAATCGTCTTAGACTTAGAAAGCAGGAAGTTTTAAGCTTATTAGGTGTCAATGTGTTCGAGGGTGCAAAAGCTTTAGAAGATTTTCAAAGAACGGGAATGCAGTGGTTTGACAGAGAACAAAAGGCTTTCTTACGAAACAAAGAGCTAACGGATCAGGCACTTAAAAAGGCAAGTGTAGCTGGGGTTAGTTACCAAGCCTCTTTAAAAGAAATCTATGAGCTTGAGACAGAACTAAAAAAGGCGATGACCAATCACAGTAGACTTTTATCAGATTGTACTGAACTTCAGATGCGTTCTGATGAAATGATAAGAAAGCATAAATATAGCCGCTTTAGAAATGCCTTTGATTTTACGGATTATGTAGAAAAGGCAAAGAATAAAAATGATGTATCCTTATTAAAATCTATTGTTTCCCCTTTGTTTTCTCCAAAGATTACAAAGACTTTTTATCTTGGAAATATTGATGAACTCCTAAGTTATACAAGCCAAAAGGAAGAAGTCGGTGAAGTCGTTTTAGAAGTGGATGAAGTGAGTTATACATTTGACGATGAAGTTGAAGAAGAAAGAATCTCACAGAACTATGAAGCGATGATAAAGACGTTACTTGATATGCTACTTGTAAGGGAAAATTTCTCACTAGCACAATTCAATCATGAACTTGAGTTAAAATTTTTTGATGACATCTTTAAAAATAGCGATTATTACTCCTTCTTAGTTCATCTAAGTCAAAAGAAAGAGTATGATCTCTCAGAGATAAGAAAGCATCAGGACACCTTCTTTGATGGATTTTTAGCGAGATTTCTTGAGGAAGCAAGACATGAGAGGTATCGTAAATTACGATTTTCTCTAAAACTTCTTTCGGATCAGGAGGGAGAAGAAGAGAAGGTTACCCACTTAATTACTGATATATCTGGAAATCGTGAATTTGTTACGACCAACATTTTATTTGTCCGGGTTTGATGCATTGTTTATGCCGCTTTTGGCGGCATGGTTACAAGTGTGTAGAGAATTTCTAAGACGTCAAAAGACGCCGTCTATGTAATTAAAAAAACTTACACTAGTTTTATGCATTGTCTATGCCGTCAAAATGAGAGAAGATAGGAGATTTACAATGTTAAATAATAAAAGTCTTGCAAAGGCCATGGAAGTTTTTCAGGCATTAATTATCGGAGAAGAAATTAGCCTGGAGACTGGGAAAAATGCAGATTATTATGAGGCTTACAGTAACAATGCTGAAGTTAATGATCTTGTGGAACAGATGGCGAAAGGAATGAACTTAAAAATCTACGATTATAATTATAGCCTCTTTTTAACTGCTGGAGACCACAATCGTGTGTTTGGATATACAAACGAAGAATTAAAGCGTGCGATGGGATTACGTCTTAATAAGGAGTTGTATCTTTGTTACTTTATCATGTATAACATTATGGTTAGTTTTTATAGCGATTCTGCAACCTATACCTATACAGAGTATGTAAGAATTGAGGAAATTCTAGAAGCAGTTAGCAGAAACCTTACAAATATGATTCGTAACATAAACATTCTAGTACGAAATGAACTAGAAGAGAGCAGTTTTGAAACACTTGCACTAACTTGGGATGAACTACCAGTGGTTAGCAGTGAAGATACGAATGGAATTCGTGCCGGTAGGGGCTCTAAGTCAGGCTATGTAAAGCTTGTATTTAACTTTCTAACTCTTCAGAATCTTTTTGTGGAAGCACAGGAGAAGTATTATCCAACCAACCGATTCCACGCGGTGGTGAAAAACTACTTTGAAGAAGAGAGAGGTAGATTATATGAGATGCAGCAACAACTAGAGGAAAAGGAGGGGTAGGAGGATGCCACACATTAATCGTATCCGTGTAAACAACGTAAAATATAACTTTGGTACGCAGGCGTATGATGATTTCATCATGAAACCCTTCTGTCACAACACACTCTATGACCTTGCAAATGGTGGTGGAAAAAGTGTATTAATGTTACTTATGCTACAGAACATGATTCCAAATTGTACGTTAGATGAAAAACAGCCGATTGAAAAGTTGTTTCGTACCGGAGATGGAAGTCAGACCATTCATTCGTTAATTGAGTGGAGATTAGATGATTACGATACCGAAAATGGATTCCGTTATATGTTAACTGGATTTTGTGCAAGAAAAGCAACCAACCAGGTACCAGAAGAGGTAAAGGATACCGCCTCGATTGAGTACTTTAATTATTGTGTGTTCTATCGGGAATACAATGAAAATGATATCAAAAATCTTCCTCTTGTAAAGGACAAAGAGAGGATTACGTATACTGGGCTTAGGAAATATCTAAAGGATTTAGAACGTGACAATAATTATGTGGTAAAAATTTTTGACCGTAAGAAGGATTATCAGGCGTTTGTTGCTTGCCATGGAATCTACGAAAGTGAATGGGAGATCATTCGTGGTATTAATAAAACCGAAGGCCATGTAAGAACTTATTTTGAAACGAATTATAAAACTACTCGCAAAGTAGTGGAAGATTTATTAATCGAAGAGATTATTCAAAAGTCTTTTGCACAAAAAGCGGGTGGTTCTGAGGAAGAAGAAACGATGTCCAAAACTTTACTTGACATTAGAGAAAAGCTTTTGGAATTATCTCGTTGTAAAGATGAAATTGCAAATTATGATAAACAAATAGATGTATTACAAAATTTTTCTCACCGATTAGAGGGCCTCGCCACTTTATGTCAGGAGAAAGAACAGTGTGAAGAGGAATTAAGGAAGGTATATTTAAAAGCTTCCGACATGACAGAGGAGTCGAAAGAAAAATACGAAAGTCACAAAGAGCAGGTTAGAGAGAGTGAAGAAAAACGCGAGGAACTAAAAAAACGCCTCGAAAGTATCCGAGTATTTGAAACAAAGAAAGAGACGATTGACCTTCATGAGCGATTAGAAAAAACGGAAGAAGAATATCAAGCTCTGTTTGAAAAGCTGCAATTAAATCAGACTCAGTTAATGAAAAAGGAATCAATGAATGATTACCTTGAGTATCTTAGCGAGAAGCAGAAGAGAAATGAGGTCTTGGAGTCTATTCATGCGGTACAAAATAATAATTCGGACCTGTTATCAGAAATTCATTCCTTGGTATTTGAAAAGAAGAAGCGTTTCGATGCTTATAGAACAGAGTGTGCTCGTTTCTTAGATGGTCTTAACCTTGAAATAATTGAAGTACAAAAGGTGCTTGAGATGGCAAATGACAAAGCGTTATCTGGAGAAAAAGAATATGCGGTTGTTACCCATCAATTACAGGTGCTAAACACTAAGAGGCAAGAGCTAGGGGAAAAGATCACGATTCTCATGAGAGCGGCAAATTTATTATTAATAGAGGAAACCGAAAAGCAAAAGCATGCAAGTGAAACAAGACTTAGTGAACTTAGAGAACGGAAGAAGGCGACCGAGGAGAAGAAGTTATTTGAAGAAGCGTCCTATCAGGAAGCAAAAATTAGTGTAGCAAAGCTCTCTCTTCAAAGTTCTACCTATAAGGAACAGCAAGAGGAAGAAGAAAAACAGATTGAAAAAATTGTTTCAGAACGAAAAAAATTAGATCAACTGCTTCATGTTTATGGGCAAAGTGGATTAGGAGAACTAAAGCAGGAGATTTACAAACGGCTTAGAAAGATAATTCAAACAATTGCTATTGAAAAAGAAATTGTGATAAAACTGAAAAAAGATAAAGAGGACTTAGAGTTAGGGCGTTTCTCTGGCAATGAAGAGGTGTTACAACTCGCTGCTACAACACTGAAATCCCGTTATGGCATCGATGCTGTGACAGGGGTAGAGTATCTTCATTCCCAAGAAGCAAAGAAACGGAGTGACTTAAGCTTAAACCTACCATATCTTCCATACGCTATCATCCTTATAGGTGAAGAAAGCACAGAAGAAATTATACTGGAAGGAAAAGAATTTGAGGAATATGTAATTCCAGTAATTCTGGAGCAAAGTTTAGATAGGGTAGATAAGTTATCTTTGCCAAAAGGAATTAGTTTGTTGTCAAAGGATCAGAGTATTCTTTTTGATGAAGCACGACTTAAAAGGCAAGTTAATAAACTTGAGGATGAGATTAGGGAAAGAGAGAATCACATTTATCGATTACAAGATCAGGAAAAAACATATTCTGAAGATGAGGAAAAGGTGTCACTCTATCAGGGAAATCAAGAAGAAGTATATGGAAAGCTGATAGAAAGTACCAAGACACGGAAACAGAAACTTGAGGAAGTAGAAATTGAGCTTAGAAAAAGACGGGAAGAGTGTCAGGAGAGAGAAGATCAGATTATAGCCTTAGGTCAGTTGGCTACTGAACTACAAAAAGAGTTTGAGTCTACAAGTAGAGAGATAAGAAGTTTAGAGGAGTTACTTGTTTTTAAGAAAGAGTTTACCACCCAAGAAGCTGAACTTGAAAGCGAAGGGGCAAGAAAACAGAAGATAAAAGAAATTTTATCTCAGGTATCAGAAGAAAAGGTAATACTATTTGAAAGAAGCAAGGAGCTTGAATCTGTTAGAAATTCTAACAAAGAAGCCTTGAATAAACAGGAACTCCTATGGGAAAGTAAATACCAGCTTTATTACAAAGAAGGGGAGTATAAAGAAATATCTCTTACAGATGAAGAGCTAACGACGAAACTCCATGGATGCTTATCGGCATTAGAGTCAAAACATACCGATTTAGAAGATAAAAACCGCTTAGTTAATTCTTATGTAAGTGCTATGAATCGTTGTCTTAAGAGTATTCAAGGTAGAAGTATCTCCTTATCAATGTTAGAACAGATGCAACAGGAAAATCGTCTGTTTGAAACTAGCGAAAGTGAGATTTCCTCATTAAAAGAAGTGTGTAAAACACTTGAGAAGGAAACCGAAAGGGCAAAGGTAACATGCGATACTCTCCGTTCTGATTATCATAGACTTCTTGGTAAGTGCGATCAAGCGGTCAGTGCATTAAAAGAACAGTATGGGGATGGTCCTTTTGAGTCTTTTGATGGCTTTGACTTAGATTGATTAGTAATCGATACCAAAGAGCAATTAAATCGCTTAGATGCAGAGGCAAAGAAATATCAGAGTATATTGGAAGCTTGTAAAAAAGAAGAAGCATTATTCGAAGAGATGAAAAAGGACATCGTTCGTATGCGAAAGGTTGCAGATACTTCCATTTCCGAGGCTGAAACAGATTCAAGCCGAGTTAAATACACAGGACTTAGCACAGAGAAGTTATTCTTAGAATTAAAGGAGCTTGAGTCTCGTTTCTTTGAGAATGAAAAGCGTGTGAAACAAAAGCAGGAGGAATTTGCTCATAACAAAGGCAAGACTATGGATTCCTTAAAACTTCTAGGTGCTGTTATGTTAGCGGATGAGATTAGCCAGAATGTAAAACTCCCTAACACAGAATCTGAGACCAGAAGATTAATTTCTAGCCTTAGTGAGGTCAATGACTGTTTAACGTTAGAAAAAGACCGTATCTTTAAGGGAATTGAAGATATGCAAAATATCAAAGACAACTTTGAAAATCAGTGTTTACAGCGTTGTATTTATATCAAAACAGAACTGGAACGACTTCCTAAGCTTTCTCGTATTACGTTAGAGGGAGAATTAATTCCAATGATTTCTCTGCACATTCCTTATGTGAAAGAAGAGTTCTATAAGGATAAGATGTCCTCTTATATAGATGAAATCGTAAAAGGTGCGGATAGCATGAAGGATATGAATGAAAGACTTAAGTTTATTCGTAATGCACTGTCCTTAAAGAAACTATTTTCTGTTATTGTCACCGATATGAATGCAATTAAGCTTAGTTTATATAAGAGAGAGCGTATCAAAGAGCAAAGCCGTCATCTTCGTTATGAAGAAGCAGTTGGAAGTACAGGTCAGTCACAGGGTATTTATACACAGTTTTTAATTTCGATTATTAACTACATTACCAATATCAATTCTCATAGGACAGAGAATAGCGGATTACGTAAAGTTATCTTTATTGATAATCCATTCGGTGCAGCAAAGGATGTTTATATCTGGGAACCAATTTTTGAGCTTCTTAAGGCAAATCAGGTGCAGTTAATTGTTCCTGCCAGAGGTACGACACCAGCAATTACGAGCCGATTTGATGTTAACTATGTCCTTGGACAAAAATTAATCGATCAAAGACAACAGACCGTTGTGGTAGATTATCATAGCTCGGTGGAAGCAAGAGAGACTGAATTTACTCCATTAAAATACGAGCAGACGAGTTTTGAGTTTTATCAATAAGGAATAAGCGGTTTCGTTAAAAAGTCTTACTATACTTATTTTTCAAAATTCATAAAAGGTTAATGTAGAATTGTGATAAAAAGAATAGCAGAGGTAAATTAGTAGTGTTCCGACAAGGAAAGATTTTGTGTCTGATACGGAAAGCCCTAATTTACCTCTGTTTTTTACTAAAAACGCTATATGTTGTGGTTGTTCTATTGATACTACTTGTTAATTGGAAACGATAATGATAATATTAGTTTAGATTATGTCAAAAAAGGGAGAATTGCATTCGGAAAGAAGGGTTAACAATGCTAGAAGTAAATCACGTACATAAGGCTTATCAAAATCATACCGCTGTAGAGGACATTAGTTTTCAGATGAAGCAGGGCGAAATTACAGGTTTAATTGGTCCAAACGGTGCGGGAAAATCAACAACAGTATCGATGATCGCAACTTTACTTCGACCGGACAAGGGGCAGATTCTTTTCAATGGAGAGGATATTTCAAAAAATCCTAAAATAATCCGAAGCTCCTTAGGATACGTACCTCAAGACATTGCACTCTACGAATCACTGACTGGAATGGACAATTTTGAATTTTGGGGAAATGCCTATCATTTATCAAAAACACTGAGGAAAGAACGAATAAAGCAATTAAGTGATATGATCGGTTTTACCGAGAGTGAGTTAAATCGAAAAGTAAAAGAGTACTCCGGTGGTATGAAAAGAAGATTAAATATTGCGGTAGCACTGTTACATGAACCTAAATTAGTAATCTTAGATGAGCCAACCGTTGGGATTGACTTACAATCTAGAAAACAGATTTTATCCGCTATTGAACAGCTAAAGAAGTCTGGAACTGCAATTTTATATGTAGGCCATTATTTAGAAGAAGTGGAACGCTTGTGTGACAGGATTCTTATTTTTAATCAAGGAAGATGTGTATGGAATGATACCGTATCAAATTCCCTTATACGAAGTGACCAAAAAATTTCTTTAGAGCAGCTCTATGAGGAATTAAGCATTAATTGATTAGTATAAATTGAATAGTATAACCTTACAGAAGATGTCTCCTGTTTCTTAGTGAAGCTGTTTTGACATTATGATGAAGTGTGTAAGATCGTGATTCATAAACACATCTTGCATGTATAATTTTGTAACAGATTTTAAGATAAAAAATTATAGATAAAAAATTATAGATAAAAAATTATAGATTTCTAAACGAAGTAATATAGTCATATCCGTTTTTAATTCTTATAGATTAAAAACGATTGGCGCTTGGAGGTTAGAATGAAGAAATATAAATTAATCATTCAGATAGAACAAATAAAGAAATATCTAGAGCAGGGGCAATTAAAAGAAGCATACGATTTGGCTGAAAATGTAGATATCAAAAAGTTAAAAAGTATGTCTGATTTAGGTGTGATTGCAGAATGCTACTTTCAAAATAAAAGATATGTTGAAGCAAAGGAACTGTTTGAGCAAATCTATGATACAGTGAGAACAAGAAGAGTTTTGGCGCAAATAGTTCATTTGACAATTAAATTAAAGGATATTATTGAGGCAAATTATTATCTAGAAGAATTTATTAAAATAGCTCCGGATGATTTTTATCAGTATATATTCCGTTATAGCATCGATAAGTTAATGCGAAAGCCTATCGGTGTATTAATTATGGATTTAGAAAAGCTGAAAGAGGTCGAATATATTGAATGTTGGGCTTATGAGCTTGCAAAATTATATTACAAAAGTGGTAATGAAGCAGCTTGCCGCAAAGAATGTGAAAAAATCATTTTGTGGTTTGGCAGCGGTGAATATGTAGATCGAGCAAAGGCACTTCTGGATTTTTATAATGGTGATTTAGATATAGATATGCTCCTTGAAACCACAAAGCAAAAGGACAATAAGATTGAAGAAAATAATTCGAAGAACATAGATAAACATGCAAACGAATTTAAAGAGAATATCGAATATGAGAATCTCGAAGATAGATGTAATGAGGAAATTTCATATCAACTTGACGAGAACGAGTTGGAGAGTAAGGATAATTCCCCAATAGACAGAAATGATACAAAAGAGGACAATTTTAACGCACTTGAAAACAATATAGAGCAGGAAGATGGAGTGGATGAGGATTGTCTAGAAGAGAATGAACAAGGAAAGCTAGAGTTTGAAGAAGAATCCAATGAGGAGCTAGAACAAGAAGAAACGGAGAAAGAAGAGCTCGAAGAAGGATTTAAAGAGGAATTAGAGCAAGCGGAAATAGAGCAAGAAAGAAAACTAGAGGGTGAAGAAGGATTTAAAGAGGAGTTAGTACAGGAAGAAATAAATCAAGAAGAGAAGATAGAGCTTGAAGGAGGATATAAAGAAAATCTAGAACAAGAAGAGATACAACAAGAGCCAGAAGCAAAGAAGTCATTACAAGACGAGGGCTTACAGGACAAGAAAACACAACAATGGGATGAACAAGCTAACATAATAATTCCGCCTGGATTTGGAAAGTCTAAACATAAGTTATTTCATAAAAAGTATGACCTACAAAAAGATAATATCGGAATAGATGATACTATAAAGAGTAAAACTGTTGATGAAACTATAATAGAAGAAGATACAGAAGCAAGTTCAAAAAGTTTGATTCATTTTGATTTAAAATCCAATGCTGAACTCATGGATAATTATAACTCAAAGCTTTTGCCTCTATTAGAAGAAAAGAATATTTCACTAAGTGAAATATTCGGTAATTTTATGAGAGTTGACGGGTTGAAGGAGGATATACTTCAAAGTCTTGAATCAATGATTCACTCTGTATATGGAAATCAAAATTTAATTATAATGGGTAGTAAAGATAGTGGGAAAACACTATTAGCCAAGAAATATGCAAAATTATTGCATCGCTTATCTTTTATCTCTTCTCCTAGAGTTGCACTCATTGATGCAAAGAAGTTAAATAAAATGGACTTTATTTCCAAAAGTCATCAATTAAAAGATTGCATCATGATTTTACAAAATTCTCAGAATTTAACAAGAGAGACTTTAATTCGCTTAATGGAGTTACAGCATATACCAGATCAGAACATTATTTATATGTTAACTGGAGTAAATGAAGAAATGGATCAACTATGGGAAGCAAACGAGGATTTAAGTAATTATTATCCGATCCGTATTATATTGCCTGAATATAAGGTGGAGGATTATGCAGGATTTGCCTATGACAAAATATGTGAAGCAGGATACAAGATAGAAAAGGAAGCATTTGAGTATTTAATAGAGGTAATCTGGGATAAAATAAAGAGAAAGAGAGAAAATATCCTTTCCGAAGTTTTCTCAGATCTCAATCAAATGATTATTGATCATGAAAAGCAAAATGAACAAGTGTTATTAGAATTAACCCGTAAGGGTAGCTTGAATCATTTTGATCTTTCTATATTAAAAAAAGAAGATATTAAATGATGCCTATCTAAGTTGAACAAGTTTTCTATACTGTGTCAGGTGTAAAAATGCCATATAAGCAAGCATTTTTACACCTGAAACAGTAGAAAACTAATATTCAAATCTGATTAAATTTTAAAACGAAGTCGGATTTCTTCTTTCAATCGTTGGCCACCTTTTGACTCAACATTTTTCGTTATATTTAATATGTAGGACTCATTTTGTGCATAGGCCTCTAGTGGTTCAATTTCAATATAATTATTAACAGAATCATATTGAATAGTGGTTTTAAGTGAAGAACCATCTGATCTTGTTACGTAAAGGTTCATATTATTGACGGTGGAAGGATTTAAGGGAGCTGAGAATTTAACTCTCCAAGCAAATTTTCCTGTTTTAAATTTTAAATTCTGTCTTATCAGGGCTGGATCACTACCAGAAACAGCTTCTATATCGATGTAATCGGTTGGCATATTGTTCACCTCAAAAAGTTTAGTATATTATAACGTTTAATAGTTTATTTTAAATATTTATCGGAACTTTAAGCGTATTCCAATATGGGCTAAATGACGCAATAGCAGCACCATTTATCAGAAGTTTGAAATTCATTTTCTAATAGGTTGTATTATATCAAATTATCCCATATGTGTCAAAATTAACAAGTAAAATTAGAAAGGTATTACAATGGAGAAAGAAATTTTTAAACCTGGTAATATGTTATATCCATTACCAGTTGTAATGGTCAGTTGTGCTGACGAATTTGGGAATAATAATATCATAACGGTAGCTTGGTGCGGAACGATTTGTACTAATCCACCTATGGTTTCGGTTTCTATAAGACCGGAGCGACACTCTTATTCAATAATAGAAAATACAAAAGAATTTGTTATTAATTTAACCACAGAAGAACTTACGAAAGCAACTGATTTTTGCGGTGTTCGTTCAGGTAGAGACGTGGATAAGTTTAAGGAGATGAATTTAACTCCGAAAAAAGGAGAGAAGGTGAACGCGCCAATTATAGAGGAATCCCCTGTTAATATCGAGTGCCGCTTAAAGGAGATTATAAAACTCGGTTCTCACGACATGTTTATCGCAGAGGTTGTAGGGGTTCAAGTCGATAAGAGATCTATGAATGAGACTGGTAAATTTGAATTGAATAAGACAAGACCGGTAGTTTATTCCCATGGAGAGTATTATGGTCTTGGAACTTTACTAGGAAACTTTGGTTACTCTGTAAGAAAACAAAAGATACAAAAGGTTGATAAAAAAAATAGTAAGATGCCGCGGGGTAAGATTAACGATGAAAAAAGATAATATTGTGTTAATTGGGATGCCAGGCGCCGGAAAAAGTACAATCGGTGTTATTTTAGCTAAAGTAGTAGGGTATCAGTTTATTGACGCAGATTTACTCATTCAAGAAAAAGAAGGGCGTCTCTTACATGAAATTATCTCTAGTGATGGACTAGAACGCTTTATACAGATCGAGAATGAGGCAAATCAAAGCATTCAAACAAAACATACCGTGATTGCAACTGGGGGCAGTGTAATCTATGGTGAGGAAGCGATGAAGCATCTTAAAAGCATTGGAACAGTCATTTATTTAAAGATAAGCTATAAGGAGATTAGTAAGCGTCTCGGAAATATAATGCAAAGAGGAGTGGTACTAAAAGAGGGACAGGATTTAGCAGGTTTATATGAAGAACGTTGCCCTATGTATGAACTCTATGCAGATATTGTAATAGATTGTGAAAATATGGATATTGAATCTACAATGGAGACAATTGTAGAACGCGTGCACACAATTATAGAATAAGTCAGTCGAGCTTCGAGAGAAACGTTGGAAAAGGTAGTTAAATACAGGGTTTTTCGAAAAAAAGTCATTTACAAATTTGAGCTTTGTGTTATAATCGTTATTAAGATATCAATTTTCACAAATTCAAGACGCAGTTTATGTGCATTTTAACTATGGGTCACCATAGGCTTTTTGCGTGGATGTACATCGCTGCGTTTCACGCATGTTGATGACTAACATGGTAAAATAAAGCAGGAAATGGAATATGATATAACTGCATTAATAATAGATAGAGGTGCGAAATGGAGCAGTATATTATAAAGGGAGGCAAGGCTTTAGCCGGTGAAGTTACCATCGGTGGGGCAAAGAATGCAGCATTAGGTATTTTGGCGGCTGCTGTAATGACGGACGAGCAGGTTACAATTGAAAATTTGCCGGATGTTAGTGACATTTGTATTCAACTTCAAGCAATAGAAGCGATTGGTGCTAAGGTAGAGAGAATAGACAGACATACTGTTAAGATAAATGGTGGTACTATAAATTCAAGAAGTATCGACGATGATTTTGTTCGTCGAATTCGTGCATCTTATTATCTTTTAGGTGCGTTACTAGGAAAATATAAATATGCAGAAGTTGCACTTCCAGGCGGATGTAACATTGGAAGCAGACCGATTGATCAGCACATTAAGGGGTTTGAAGCTCTTGGGGCAGATGTAAAGATTCAGCATGGTATGATAACAGCATCAGCAAAAAAATTAGTAGGTACACATCTTTATTTTGATTGTGTTACAGTTGGTGCAACAATAAATGTTATGCTTGCAGCAGCTTTGGCAGAGGGTCAAACAATAATGGAGAATGCAGCAAAAGAGCCACATGTTGTTGATGTTGCAAACTTCTTAAATAGCATGGGTGCTAATATAAAAGGTGCAGGAACTGATGTAATTCGTATTAAAGGTGTAAATAAATTACATGGTAGTACCTACTCCATCATTCCAGATCAGATTGAAGCAGGAACCTTTATGTTGGCAGCAGTTGCTACAAAAGGTGATGTAACAATTAAGAATGTTATTCCAAAACATTTGGAAGCAATCACTGCAAAAATTGTTGAAATTGGTGCAGAGGTAGAAGAATTTGATGATGCAATTCGTGTCGTAGCAAATAAGAGATTAGGCCATACTCAGGTTAAGACCTTACCATATCCAGGATTTCCAACGGATATGCAACCACAGATAGCAACAGTTTTAGCTATGTCAAGTGGTACAAGCATTGTGACAGAAAGTATTTACGAAAATCGTTTTAAGTATGTCGATGAACTTGCAAGAATGGGCGCATCCGTTAAGGTAGAAGGAAACACTGCTATCATTGATGGGGTAGCTGAATTAACAGGAGCAAAAGTATGTTCTCCAGACTTACGCGCTGGTGCGGCATTAGTTATTGCAGGATTAGCAGCGGAAGGTGTAACTATTGTTGAGAATATTGAATTAGTAGAACGTGGTTACGAGAATTTTGAAGAAAAGATGAGAGAACTTGGAGCTTCCATGGAAAAGATAGATGCGGAAGACGAAAAGTCCGTTCGAAAAGCTAGATTAAAGATAGGCTAAGAGTGTATCTTTATTCCGTATGGGATATACTAATAATTGGAAATGCATGGGGAGTTATTTACAACCGAAAAGAAATAGTTGAAGTCTATATTGGTGTAGAATAACATCATAAAACAATATAAGCAGAGAATTCTTATTACATTTAGAATTCTCTGCTTTTTGTATTTTTATTTCTGGAGTTCCAGTTTAGTTCCTAGTAATTTCTTGGTTTAGCATCTTCTGCCTATAATATCTCCGAAATATAGAGGTTAGAAAACTTTATTAGATCAACAAATTCCTCTCCACATTGAATGACTGGTCTCGAAAGAGTATTACGATTCATAAAGACAACCTGACCTACTCTGCCATCACTAAGGCGAACAGAGCTATTTAAATAAAGCTGGCTGATATGATCGAATAATGTCATGATGTATTTTGGATCGTATTTTGTTAATCCTTCTGATTCAAATAAGGAAATAACTTCAAAAGGACAAAGAGGATTACGATAGCTCCGAGAGGAGGTCATGGCATCATAGACGTCTGCAATCATAACAATTTTAGCAAAACGATCAATCTGTGCAGAAGTTAAGCCCATAGGATATCCACTACCATCACAACGTTCGTGGTGCATCATTGCGGTCATTTTAATATGGATGTTGATATCATGTTGCTCAAGGATCTTATATCCACGTGTGGCATGAGACTTCAGTAAGTCATACTCCTCTTGTGTAAGTGTTTCTTTTTTAGTTAAGATTTCACTTGGTATAACTAGTTTCCCTATGTCATGAAGAAGACCACATAATGTTAGAGTTTCAAGATCGCGTGGTCCAAAGTTTAACCATACACCAAACATATGACACATGATAGCAACATTAATAGAATGGATATAGGACATATCATCGTAGTCTCTCATGCAGTGTAACATATCAAAAATGTGTAGGTTATTACGGCCACGAGCCATAATCTTTTTAATATCACGATACAAAGAATCTGTGTCTATTTTTCCATTGTTATTCGCTATATCATCCATAGCATTATGGAACCTTCCAACTGTGCTTAAGACGGTACTACTGAAATCTTCGAATTCTTCTGTTGACCTCATTTTTCCTAAATAAAGATTTGAGTTAACAGGGTTAACCGGTGAATTTAATGCCATTTCATCTTGAAGTTGAACGATGACTTGATGAATAGAGTAGAACTTAAGACGGGTGATGATTTTATCTGAGAGCTTAGTACCTTCTGATATAATAAGCTGATTACTAAACGTATAGACATTTTCTGCAACTATCATACCCGGAACTGCTTGATTTACTGGAATCTTTTTGGTTTTCATAGGTACTCCTTCTTTTTGGCATTATAAGTGTTAATAATATGTGACATGAAACATGGAAAACAAAATGTGAGTTATTACCATAATTATAAGAATAAAATTGAAAAATGTCAAATAATACATACAAAATATTCTAAAAATCAACATTAAATTCATAATAAATCAACAGAAAATCATAGTATTTTGTAAATAATTAATTTAATTATTTTTATAATGTAAATGGTTGTAGGGCATATAGAACAAAAGTATAGGTAAAAAACCGTAAACTCCTTTTTTAGCAATAGCTAACTTCTTTACTACTCCTATCACATTATCTTTACTTCTTAAGTCCCTATTATCCTTAACCCTTTGTTCATACATGGTTGCTATAACACCCATTACCTTTAAAAAAGAATTACATTCCTCTTTAATAGTCTCTACAGTATCTACTAACTGCTCTATTCCTCTGTATGAAAGATAATTCGTTTTAGAAGGAATAGAAAAGAGTTATAAATGAAAAGAGCTTTAAAAGTAAGAGTTATAAAAGAACTATAAAAGAAAGAATTTATAAAATAAGAACTAATATAAGAAAAAATAATAAAAG
>DPVV01000587.1 GCA_003526525.1 Lachnoclostridium phytofermentans
TCTTTTCTGTATCGTTTTTCTTCTGATCTAATTCTTCTTTCTTCTGTTGTGCCTCTTTCAGCTTATCTTCATAAGTTTTATTAAAGAAAATACCATAACTTCCACTCATCGTGGCTAGCTTTGGTGTGGAAAAAGCTTTCGCTGTAATATAACTTTGACCTTGAAAGCCAATACTTACGAAAGGTACAGATAGTGCCATAACAAGACCACAGGTTAGCATGCGATATTCCCTCTGTTTTCTTTTTTGCATTACTCCTTGTTTCTTTATCGGCTTCTTTCGTTTCATCCCAACTCCTATTCCTGCGCTTGATTTATTGCGCATTAGTAGATTAATGCCAGGTTTGTTGGCATAGTTTATATGTGTGTTTGCTAAGTAAATTTATTACTTATTTGGTATTCCACTTTAATGTACTATTTCGGTATTCTTTTCCGGTAGCTATTTAAGAATTCTAATTTGATATTCTTTTTTACGTCTATTTAAGTATCCTATTTTAGTAACTATTTAGAACTCCTATTATAAGCATTCTATTTTGGTCTATTAATTAATCTTTCTAAGCTGCTTCCCAAGAGTAATAAAACTACCTAAGAAACCAATACCTACTCCAATTAGCAGACATGCTGGGATTAACGTCCTAAACATCGTTCCAGTTGCTAAAAAGTCTGCTTTCTTTAACGGACTACTAAAGCTAGTCATAAGATATTTAACACCCTTATTATAAAGCACATGCAGTAAACCTAAAGGTAGTATCGCTCCAACTAATCCAATAATAATACCTTCCACAATAAATGGAGCTCTTATAAAGAAATCGGTTGCACCAATCAATTTCATAATAGAAATCTCCTGTCTTCGAACAGAAATACCCATGGTAACCGTCGTGCTAATTAAGAACACCGCAACACCTAATAATATTACAATGATTGCCGTTGTTCCAAAGGCTAAGCCTTTATTTACTCCAGATAAGACATCAGCGATTGCTTCCGAATTATTAACTTGTCTTACTCCTGGTATCGATTGGAGATATCGTACTAATATTTCCTGCATCTCCACATCATTTAAGTACACAATATAATGGGCAGAGTTCTCAAGCGGATTGTCATCGCCAAAGCTTGCCGCGTGCTCTGGATCAAGCTTTGTATTCTTATATTCCTCCCAAGCTTCTTCTGCGGATACATAATCGTATTTTGCAACTTCTGCTCTCTGTCCTATTTTCTCACCGATTAACCCTATCTCCTGTGAAGTTATGCCTTCATTAAAAAAGACAGTTACACTAACACCTTGCTCTGCATTTTTAATAATATGTTGAAAGTTCATTAGAATGCAATAGAAAATTCCAAATAAAAATAAACAGGTCGTTATCGTACCTACCGATGCTAGCGAAAACATACGGTTACGTTTTATATTTTTTGTGCCCTGTCTCACACTATAAGCTATTGTACTAATTTTTGGCATGTACATACCCACCTTTTTTATCATCACTGATGAGAACACCATTTTTCATCGTAATGACTCTCTTTTGCATCGCATCTACAATTTCACGATTATGAGTTACTACCACAACCGTAGTTCCACGCTTATTTACTTCCTCTAACAAATGCATAATTTCCCACGAATTTTTGGGATCAAGATTTCCTGTAGGCTCGTCTGCAAGCAACATTACCGGATTATTTACCAAGGCTCTAGCAAGAGCAACCCTTTGTTGTTCTCCACCAGAGAGTTCCTTCGGATAAGATTTATGTTTTTCAGATAACCCTACGATAGAAAGCATCTTTGGGGTTTGTCTTCGTATTTCCCTTGCTGGTGATTCTATTACCCTTTGTGCAAATGCTACATTCTCAAAAACTGTACGATCAGGCAGCAAACGAAAGTCCTGAAACACTACTCCGATCGTTCTTCTATATTTACAAACCTGCCAACGCTTTAATCTAGAAAGCTCTCTTCCTGCTATAAAAATTCTTCCATCGGTTGGTTTGATTTCTTTCAGCATTAGTTTAATTAAAGTCGATTTACCGGAGCCGCTTGCTCCTACAATAAAGACAAATTCACCTTTACGAATTTCGAAGCTTATGTTATTTATTGCGTGTGTTCCCTTCTGATAATCCTTACTAACATTCTGAAATAGGATTACCGGAGTATCTATGTCTCTTAAATCCTTACTAATATCATAAGTTCCGGCCATAATTATACCCTTTCTAAGTATTCTAATATTGCCGCTGCACCAGCCTATCGTCAGACGAAGCTTACCGGAACAGCGGCAATAAAGCATTCTTTTGTTGCTGTGAATTAGTACTCCATACTCTCCATGTACTTCATGTACTTAACTACCATCAAAGCTATCTTGAAGGTAATCGCGTCCTCGAAAACACGAAGGTCTAGATTTGTACTTTTTTGAAGTTTATCTAAACGATAAACTAAAGTATTTCTATGAATATATAACTGTCTAGAAGTCTCAGATACATTCAAACTATTCTCAAAGAACTTATTAATCGTTGTTAATGTTTCTTCATCGAAATCATCTGGTGATTTGCCATCAAAAATTTCGCGAATAAACATCTTGCAAAGCGGCATAGGTAACTGATAGATTAAACGTCCGATTCCAAGATTGCTATAAGCAACTACATTACGTCCGCTATAGAAAATCTTGCCTACATCTAAAGCCATCTTCGCTTCTTTATAAGAACGAGAGACATCTTTAATTTCATTTACAATGGTACCAAAAGCTACATGAACTTTTGTCATAGCCTCAGTATTTAACATATCTAATATAACCTTAGCAGTCTTCGTTAAGTCTTCGTAATTTTCATTCTGCTTTACTTCTTTTACTAAGATAATATTCTTTTCATCAACAGCAGTAATGAAATCTTTTGTTTTTGTAGAGAATAGTCCACGAACTGTTTCTAATGCATTCGTATCCTTTTCATTCTTTGTTTCAATAATAAATACAACTCGCCTTACATCAGTCTCAATGTGAAGCTTCTTAGCGCGATTATAAATGTCTACGAGTAAGAGGTTGTCTAGGAGAAGGTTCTTAATAAAGTTATCCTTATCGTAACGCTCCTTGTAAGCAACCAAAAGATTTTGTATCTGGAAGGAAGCAATCTTACCGACCATGTATACATCATCACTATCACCTTTTACTAAGATGACATACTCCAGCTGGTGTTCATCAAACACCTTAAAAAATTGGTATCCCTGTAAAACTTGACTATCTGCTGGGGAATCCACAAATGCAAGTACTGCATTCTCATATTCGTCAGCATTGTTAATGGTACTTGCTAACGCTTTACCTTCTGTATCCATTACACAAATATCAATTCTTGTAATGGCTTTCAGGCCTTCAATTGTATTTTGAAGGATTTGATTAGAAATCATACATACACCGAACCTTTCTTTATCTTCACCACGCGGTGATTTCTTATAATGTGAAGTTTTATTTAACTATATTTTTAGTGTCGTAATACTCATTTATACTACTTGTATAAGTATCTTATTACCCATTTTAACACTCATTTCGTAGAAAGTAAACTAAATTTCTTATATAATATTTGCATTTTTTATGTATAAGTGTTAAGTTAGTATATAAAATATTTAGTTTAGTGATTAAATTAAATGGCTTTTTCAAAAAAATGTTAAGACTTTACGAAAGCATACTTTTCTGATAATTTTCCTTTGTTTTATATTTGTATTATAAAAAAAGCTTTTGTCACAAATATGGTAAGAATTACTTTTTAATTTTCCATATCACGGTAACCAACCTAGAGTGGATCAGAACAAATTAATTTATATTAGCGCAACTTCCTATAAATTAAGAAAGAGCCGTCCAATCGGACGGCTC
>DPVV01000234.1 GCA_003526525.1 Lachnoclostridium phytofermentans
GATTTTGTAATTTAACCTCATCAGGGAAGTCCCCCGCTTCTGTAAGCGGGGGTAAGAACTTGCCTGTTTTAAAATGCCATGGAAAATGAGGTTATGAGCTGGTAGCGTAAGCGAATTGCAAATATCCGCTTTGACTTTCATTAAGAATATAAAAACAAGAAAATTCATGAGGAAAATCAATGATAGAAAACTTAGAACAAGAAAATATAAAAAATAGACAAAAGAGGATGGTAGTTATTAATGACTTGGCATGTTATGGCCGTTGTGCACTTGTTGTTTCCATACCAATAATATCAGCTATGGGAATTGAATGTTGCCCGATACCAACTGTTGTTTTATCTACCAATGGTGCATTTGAAGGGGTAGTGTCAAGGGATATGGCTTCGTTTCAGGACGAAGCATTTCAACATTTTCATTCGTTAGATATTAATTTTGATGGTGCAAGTAGTGGTTTTCATAACAATATCAATCAATTACAAGCAACTGAAAATTTCTTTAAAGGTCTACGAAACTCTGATAAGCAGACCTTGATTTTTGTTGACCCTATTATGGGGGATCATGGAAAGTTGTATTCGGTATCTACGGAAGAGGTTTGTGTAGGATATCAAAGGCTCCTATCCTATGCAGATGTAGTCACACCAAACCTAACCGAATGTTGTAGATTATTAGAGCTACCATATCCAAAAGAAACCCTAACGCAGGAAGAGTTAAGTTTGATGCTTCAGAAATTACATGAACTAGGACCGAAATATATCGTAATTACTGGACTTGACTACGGAGATCATATTGGAAATATGGTTTCAGATGGTAAAAACACAGAGTTAATCATGACGCCTCGTATTGGAAAAGAGCGTAGTGGTACTGGTGATGTATTTATGTCTGTGCTAGCAGGAAGTATGGTTTTAGGAGCGACTTTTAGAGAAGCAGTAAAAAAGTCAGTAGAGTTTTTATCAAAAACTCTTACGGTAACACAAGGATTTGACATTTCATCGAGAAATGGTGTGTGTTTTGAGTTGTGTCTAAAAGATTTATAATTTATAAGAGCTCTTAAGATTAGATTGGCAAAACGTCAATTTAATCTCTTAGGGCTCATTTTCTTTAATTAAGCTAGTTGTTTGTTATATATAATTTATTCATGCATTTTTTCTTTTCGTTTTGAGAAACACTAGAAAGAGAAGTGCAGAAAGATTTATTTGATAAAACGGGGATAATATGGTAAATTTGTTTTATATGTTTTGTAAAACATAGGAAATGTAATCTTAGGAGGGTCGTATGGAACAATATGTGAATAAATCGCAGCAAATAATAGATGAAATACGTAAAGTAGTTATTGGAAAAGATGAGATCATTCGAAAAGTATTAACTGCTATTTTAGCAAAAGGTCATATTTTAATTGAGGACATCCCTGGAGTTGGGAAAACAACACTTGCATTGGCATTTTCAAAGGCTATGGATTTAAACTATCATCGTATGCAATTTACACCGGATGTTCTTCCTTCTGATGTTCTTGGATTTCATATTTATGAAAAAAATAGTTTAGAACCACGTTTTAAAGAGGGAAGTGTTTTTTGTAATCTCTTTTTGGCAGATGAAATCAACCGAACATCCTCAAAGACTCAATCTGCTTTGCTAGAAGTTATGGAAGAAGGCAGTGCTACCGTTGATAGTATTACAAGAGAAATTCCAAAACCTTTTGTTGTTATAGCTACTCAAAATCCAATTGGATCTGTAGGTACGCAGATGTTACCAGAATCTCAAATGGATCGATTTATGGTTCGCTTGTCGATGGGATATCCAGATATCCGAAGTGAAGTTGAAATTCTAAAGGGTAGGAATACCAATGATCCGCTTAATATGGTGGATGGTGTAATAGATGCAGCAGAATTAGTATCCATACAACATGTTGTGGAACAAATTTTTGTTCATGATGCGGTTTATGAATATATAGCGAAACTGGTTCTTAAGACACGAGAACATGATTTAATTGCCCTTGGGGTCAGTCCAAGGGGTACCTTAGCATTAACTTCTATGTCAAAAGCATATGCCTTCTTGAGTGGAAGAACCTATGTAATTCCGGATGATGTAATAGCTATATTTCGAGATGTGACAATGCATCGAATGCTATTGAAACCAAAAGCTAGGGTTAGCAATGTAACTATGGAGGCGGTTATCGAACAGATATTAAATACAGTGTCTGCTCCTAAGTTAGTTGTGAAGCGTTAATGGAGGACAAGCATGGTACGTACAAAAATCGGATATCTCCTAATAGTATCTCTCTTAGGATTGTTGTCCATTCTTTATGATGAATATATTATGATGTTCGTTTTCCTCACAGTGTTAATCATACCTATTTTACTGTGGATAATAATGCTCTACTTGCGTAAGTTTGTGGATATTTCTCTAACCTGTGATAGTTCTATCGTACAAAAAGGAGCTCCTTATGAACTGGCAATACAAATAACAAATCGTTCTTTTTTTCCAGTATCACTAATCAAAATGACGTTGTCATATCAAAATCAATTGGAAGGGATACAAAAAGAGGAGAAGATGATTGCTGTTGTAGATTCTTCGTGTGAGCAAAAACATACATTTACAATGGCGTCAGATTATTGCGGGATTTTACAGTATACATTAAAGAATGTTAAGTTATATGATTTTTTGGGACTTTGGTGTGTTAGAAAAAAGGCCAGGGAGGAATTATCAATTACTGTCCTTCCAAATATTCATGTTATTGAGGAGTCTATAGTTTTAGATAATCCAAGTGTATTAGTAGAGAGTGAATTATTCTCCTCCACACAAAGCGGGGATGATGTATCAGAAATATTTGGAATAAAAGACTATGAGTATGGTGACAAAATGAACCGTATTCATTGGAAGTTGAGTCTAAAAGAAGATAAGTTAATGGTAAAGCAGTATGGCTTACCTATCAATTGTTCCGTCGCTATATTTTTTGATACTCATTATGAAATAAAGGATGGGATTCCTTCTATTCTGCCAATGGAATACCTAGATAGGATGATGGAGACCATGGTCTCGTTATCCTTTTCTATGATTATGCAAAAACAGATTCATTTTCTAGTCTGGCATGACGCTGTTAAGAATATTTGTAAGAGATTTCGCATTGAAAATGAAGAAGATCTTTATGAGGTTTTGGCTGTTCTTTTTACACATAGTCGTCTTCCACAAGAAAAGGGCTTAGCAATTTATCATGAAGCACAGTATAGCAAGGAGCAGTATACGAACATTTTTTATTTGGCAGGTATGGAAATAAAGGATACTACAGAGGCGATGGCAAGGAGTCGAAAGAATGCCTGGACTCACTTTATTTACATGCAAAATAATCAAACTGAATTCGTGGCGCTTGAGCAAGGGGTGACAGCGTCTTTTCTTTCTGCTGAGAATCTTTATATGGAACTTAGAATGCTACCAGGGGAATGGAGGGGGAAATAGTTGGGACATAAGAAAAATACTTCAACAAGCATCCGCATTTATGATAGCATTCGAGTTTCGTCAAATCGTTCTGGAAAGAAACTATGGTGGAACTGGATACTAGAATATATGATTGTATTCACTGGAGCTGCTTCAGTTATATATGGTTTTGCTACAGCTCTTTCTTTACCACTAAAGCATGATACCTTAATCTTCTGCGGTCTGCTACTAACCGGTCTTTTTCTGGGACTATGGGAAGGAGGTAAAATAGCTCGCTATGCGTGGCCAGTTAGTTTTGTAATTGCTACCTATGTGATATGGAAGTTTATTGATGTAATAGTGAATGGATTCTTTTATATAGAGAATGCAATTTTAAGACAGCTCAATCAGTATTTTGGCTTACAGCTTTATCTGTATGTTGCAAAAGGGGATCAGCGCTTGTGCGTTACTTCCTTTCTCTTAGTGGTATTTGCTCTTCTTATACTTATATTATCACTTATTGTATGGAAGCGCTGTACTCGTTTCGCATATCTTTTTCTTGTTATTGTGGTATATGGCTCAATTTTGTTACTCGGAATTGTACCACCTTGGAGACCGTTACTACTCACTTTATTAGTAGTTTATTCCGTTGAATCAATGGACTATATTCCTGTTTCTATGCATAAATTTAATCGAAAGAACAAGCAGGACAGAATCGGGGTTGAGGGGAAAAAACAAGCAGTACGAGTAAAATCCGCTCTTATAATATGCGTGGTGACTTTAGTTTCTATGTTTCTTGGATATAGTCTACTTTCACCGAAATATTACGAAAAAAATATTAATTTGAAAGAATCAAAAGTTAAAATACAAAATTTTTTGAATGATTTTTCCTATGAAGATACCTTGGAAATGCTACGGAACAAATTTGGTGAGATTCCTTTTATTAAAAATAAAGAAAAAGTTTCTGGCGGACTTAATAGTGGTAAGATAAATCAGGTTTCTAAAGTTGAGTTCACAAAGGAAACTGCACTTCGTCTAACACTTAGTCAGGATTTTAACTGGGGTTATTTAAAGGGTTATTCTGGAGTATCTTATGGGGAAGATCATTGGGGGGATTTATCAGATAAAGATCAGATACGTTATGAAAAATTACAGGAAAAATATCATGAAAGGTTTAATGGAGACGATTTAACTGCACAGCTTCTTGGGATACTTTTTAACGTAGAATATAATTTAAATGGGCAATCACTGAGTTCGGCATTTAATTTGCAAGCCGATTTACAAAGTATGACAATTGAACATGTGAATGCGAACGATAAGTTCCTTTATGCCCCGTATTTCGTACAACATTCCTTGATGGGTGGGGTAACTTCGGTAGGAGATCAGTACTTTCGTCCGTTACAGCCGCAGGATAATTATGAAGTTTTAAACATCTATCATCTTCGTGGTTACTATGATCTGATTGGTATTGCCTTAGAATTAAGTTTCATTACAGATAGTATAGCTGGATATCCTGAAGATAGTGTGTCATCGATATGGACTTATGAAAAAGATTATCGCGAGTTTGTTTATGATGTTTATACAAAAATGCCAAGTAAGGGGTTATCACGACTTAAAAATTTAACCTTTCCATCGGACGCGGCAGGTAATACTAGAAAACTAGAAATAATAAGTAGCGTTATCTCTTACCTCAATCGAAATACGAATTATTCTCTGACTCCTGGGCTAGTACCAAAGGGAGAAGATTATGTAGAATATTTTTTATTCGATAATAAGGTAGGGTATTGCGCGCATTATGCATCCTCTGCTGTTCTTATGCTGCGAAATAACGGAGTTCCTGCACGTTATGTAGAAGTATATATCTTAACCCAGGAAGATATGAATAATGGAGTTTACCCAGACACACCTGCAGGGAAAGATGGATATAAGATTGTTGATATTAAGGATACCAATGCCCATGCATGGGTAGAGGTGTATTTTGATGGTATCGGATGGCTGCCTATTGAATTTACAAAAGGTTATAGTAACTCAGGTATATCTGAAATATTACCAGAGGTAAATGAAGATAAGCTTACACCAACAGCCACGACAGCGCCAACAAATACACCAACAAGTACAGTAAAACCGAAACCTACGGCAACTGATACTCCAAAACCTACGAAATCAGCCACTACTCCGCCTAAGCAAAATGGGACAGAAGAAGTGCAGGAAATATCAAGAAAAGAATTACCATGGTATGTTTCTTTGATCTTATGGATAATTGCAACAATTGCAGTAATCGCTATTTTATTTTATCTAAGGTATCGACTGATCTGGCTTCAAAGATCCACAAAGCTAAAAAAAGGATCATACCAAAGAAGAGTTTTAGCGTGTTATCAAGAGATTGAAGATATACTTGACTATCTAGGGTATGAAAAACGAAATACCACGTCTTATCAAGATTATGCGATTGAAATAGAGAAATTATGTCCATCGCTTCCGAAAGGGTATCAACGTGTGGTACTGATTGCTTTGCGTGCAAGATTCTCGAAAATTGAGATAACGGAAAAAGAGCATTCCTTTGTTCTGCTATATTACCGAGACACTAGAGTCAGAATATTTGAAGAAAAACATGCTATAAAGAGATTTTTCTTAAAATACTGGAAATGTTTATAAAAACAGGTATAATTCTTGCTATATTTATGTTATAATGTAGGTGAGAAATAGTCAAGTTGAAGCACTACACTAGACTTGCAATTTAATAGAATGGAGTGATAGTATGAATAAGGTAATTACAATTAGCAGACAGTACGGCAGCGGTGGAAGAGAAATAGGAGCAAAGCTGGCCGCAAAGCTTTCGATACCGTTCTACGACAACGAGATTATCACTAGAGCAGCCAAGGAAAGTGGATTTGCAGAAGCCGCATTTGAGAATGCGGAGAATAAAGCAACGAACAGTTTGTTGTATTCGATTGCAATGGGGATGAATACGTATGGAAATCAAGAGTTAGGATTTTCTCACCTATCCCTAGATGATCGGATCTACCTTGCGCAATCTGATGTAATAAGAAAGGTTGCGGCAGAAGGACCTTGTGTAATTGTTGGTCGTTGTGCTGACTATATTTTAAAAGATATGAAGAATGTAGTGAATGTCTTTATATGGGCAGATATACCATTTCGTATCAAGAGAGCAATTGAGGTGGAAAACTTATCACCTAACAAAGCACAGGAAAATATCTTAAAAATTGATAAACGTCGAGCAAATTATTATAACTATCATGCATCCGAAAAATGGGGAAGGGTAGAAAATTATCATTTATCATTAAAGAGCAGCTTTATTGGCATTGATAATTGCGTGGATTGCATAATCGAATTTCTAAATCATGCGCAGCAATAAGGAATATGGTAAGGAAAATTAGTACCTTATTATTAACTTATTAAAACACTACAGTATAAAAAATATAAAAATAAATAATGTTCCGGATGGTGAAGCGTTTTAATATCACCATCCGGTTATTCATGACAAGGAAAAGTTCGTGAAGAGTACTTTTTTTGGATAGTTGTTTAAAAAGTAACACTTTATTTATAGGAATTAAGAAAAATGTAAGATTTCTGATGGAATGTTAGTAAGATTTATCCGTTACTATTAACAGTGATATTGTGAGCTCCGTATAAATAGGGTGACAAAAAAGTGAAAGAAAGAAGGTGGGAGAATGGGAGATAAAAAAGCGATAGATAAAAAGGAGCAAAAAAAGGAACCTGAAAAGATCATTGAAGTCAAACATGTAAAGAAAGTTTATCGTATGGGCTCAGAACGTATCTGTGCAGTGGATGATGTAAGCTTTGATATTTTAAAAGGGGAATTTTGTTGTCTGCTTGGTACTTCCGGTTCGGGAAAATCAACGCTTTTAAATCTGATGGCTGGAATTGAAAAATTAACGAGCGGACAAATCGTTATAAAAGGCAAAAACATTCATAAGATGAATGAAAATAATCTAGCCAGATTCCGTCAAAACTTCCTTGGGTTTGTGTTTCAATCATATAATCTCTTAAATTCTATGACCGCATTGGAGAATGTCGAATTTCCTTTGGTCTTTAAAAAAGTTCCACTCAAGAAACGAAAAAAAGCTGCAAAGGATATGTTAGTTATGGTTGGTCTAGGTACTAGATTAAAGCATAAGCCAAAGCAAATGAGTGGTGGCCAGCAGCAGAGAGTTGGTATTGCAAGAGCGTTTGTGGCAAAACCTGAGATTGTCTTTGCGGATGAGCCTACAGGAAATCTGGATTCAAAATCTGCTAGTGATGTGATGGAATTATTGACAAAGCTTAATAAAGAAAATAGCACAACGATGATGTTAGTGACACATGATGCAATGGCTGCAAGTTATTGTGATCGAATTGTGTTTATCAAAGATGGACAGTTATACAATGAGATTTATTGTGGAGATAATCGCAAAGTATTTTATCAAAAAATTCTAGAGGTTTTAGCATTATTAGGAGGAAATGCAAATGACTTTTCGACAGTTCGCATTTAATAACGTCATTCGAAGTAAACGAACATATTTGGCTCATTTTTTAAGTAGTACGTTTGCTATTATGATTTTCTTTACCTATGCATTACTTGCATTTCATCCTAATTTACAANNTGCGGATGAGCCTACAGGAAACCTGGATACCAAAACAACAATGGAGGTTATGGACTTAATCAAACAGATTGCCAGAGATAATAACCAAACGATTGTTATGGTTACGCACGATAAACGTCTCGCGGGGTATGCGGACAAAATTATACATATTTTGGACGGAAAGATTCAGCAGGTTGAGGTACTTCGTGACATAACAAATCCAGAGGAATATAGCAAATCCAGTGAGTATAGTTTACAAGCTTTCTCTGAGGAGGAGAATGATAGTACGGAGGATGCTAAATTCGAGGAGGCGCAGAAACTCATTAGTGCTACAACTGAAGTGAAAGAGGAAAATTAAAAATTCGCAAGACTTTC
>DPVV01000235.1 GCA_003526525.1 Lachnoclostridium phytofermentans
TTTTGACTAACAAAATTGTAAGTAAAATTGACGAAGAAAGCGCAATAATTTAGGAGGAATATAATGTCTTGTAAAAGAAATAAAGGATCAGAGAGCATTTCAAAATTAAATCGTATTTCAAAACCAACCAATACTATTTTTAATTTAATATTTTTAGTCATTTCTATTATGTGCGTGATTCCGGTGGCATTTGTATTTCCGATTTCCATCACTTCAGAGAGTTCCCTTACAGATAATGGATACCGGTTCTGGCCGAAAGAATTTTCCTTAGATGCTTATCGGTTTCTTCTTCGAGAAGGGAAAATGATAGTAAATGCACTGGAAGTATCAATTTTTGTTACAGTGGTAGGTACCATTATTGCTATTATACTAACCACAGCAATGGGTTATGTGCTATCTAGAAAGGAATATAAGTTAAATGGCTTTCTCACTTGGATCGTCTTTATACCAATGATATTTAATGGAGGTATGCTATCTTCCTATGTAGTAAATACCAACTTACTAGGATTAAAGGATTCGGTTTGGGCATTGATATTGCCACTTGCAGTGTCTTCATTTAATGTTATAGTTTGTAAAACTTTTTTCAAAACCACCATACCGGATTCTATTGTAGAATCGGCAAAGATAGATGGAGCAAATCAATTTAAAATATTTTCAAAGATAGTACTACCTATTTCCAAACCTGTTTTGGCTACCATTGGATTATTTTCCTGCTTCAGTTATTGGAATGATTGGTTTCAATCATCCTTATATATTAATAATACAAAGCTTATATCTTTACAGGCATTATTAAATAACATTCAGAAAAGTATTGAATATCTGGCAAATAATCCGTCAGCCGGTTTAACTCTTCAGCAATATAAGGCACAGATGCCCCAGGAAGGTGTTAGGATGGCAATAGCCATAGTAATAATCATTCCTATTGCCTGTGCGTATCCGTTTTTTCAAAGATATTTTATTAGCGGATTAACAATTGGTGCTGTGAAAGGGTAGGCATGGATATAAATTATTTCTGATAGATACATGGTAAAGCGGTAATTTTAATTATGCTTATGTATTTAGGAAATATTTATATAAATTTATGGGGAAAAAAATATGTATGCCGTAAAAAACGGCGGAATGGAGGAATCATGAAACTAAGAAAAGCAATGGTGTTATTGATTGCAATGTTAGTAACTGTGGGACTGTTTTGGGGTTGTTCTAAAAAGGAAACAGAAAATCAAACCTCAGTTGAAACAAAAAAACCAAATGAAACAAAGGGAACAACTAATAAAGATGAGATTGTTACCTTGAAATGGATTCAGGTAGGAAATGGAATGCCAACTAATTATGAAGCTTGGCAGAAACATATTAATGAATATCTTGGAGAGAAGATTGGCGTACATATAGAAGTTGAAGTTGTTCCATGGAGTGATTGGGACAACCGAAGAAATGTAATTGTTAATTCAGGAGAATATTTTGATATTCTATTTACAGATTCATCAAAATACAGCAGTCAGGTAAATATGGGAGCTTTCTTGGATATTACAGATCTAATAGAAAAAAATGCTGCAGAGTTGGTTTCCTATATTCCTAAAAATTACTGGGATGCCGTATCGGTAAAAGGTAAAATTTATTCTGTACCTACTTATAAGGACAGTTCATGCACAGAGTATATGGTTTGGGATAAGGTAATGACGGATAAATATCAAATTGATTATGATAATATCCGTACTTTCGAAGAGTTGGAAGCGGCATTAGCTAAGATAAAAGAAGGAGAAGGGAAAAACCCTTTTATCATGGATAAAAATGGTGTGGATGCAGTACTTGTTTACTATGATCAGATGGGTGTAGGTCTTCCAGCACTAGGTGTGCGCTATGATGATACTACCCGTAAAGTTGTAAATGTATTAGAGCAGGAAGATGTATTAAAGCAATTAGATATGCTTCATAAATTCTATAAAGCGGGAATTATCAGTCCAGATGCACCAACACTTGATGAAGCTCCAAAATATAGAACATTGCAGATAGCACAGGGGTGGTCAGCAGCAGCTAAAACAACGTGGGGACCTAATATGGGATCAGAGGCAGTAGCAGTACAATATACGGATACTATAGTTTCCAATACAACGGTTCGTGGTTCTTTGAGTGGTATTTATTCTGGTACAAAATATCCTGAAAAATGTTTACAATTTTTGCAATTGGTAAATTTGGATTCTGTAGTAAGAGATGCTTTTTATTATGGACTTGAAGGAGAAAACTTTAAATATAATGAAAAAGGTGAAGTAGAGAGGATAAATAATGATTGGTCCATGGCAGGTTACACTCAGGGTACTTTCTTTAATGTAACTAAATTGGCTGGTGATGACAGTAATCAATGGGAAGAAGTAAAAACATTAAACGGTGGTGCAAAACCATCTGTACTATTAGGTTTTAATTTAGATACTTCCAATATTGAGACAGAATTAGCAAATTGTCGTGCAGTATATGAAAAATATAAAAGCGAACTGTTAACAGGAGCAAAAGAACCGAGAGAATTAGTTAAAACAATCACGAAAGAACTTTATGCAGCAGGCTTTGAGACTATTGTAAAAGAAACACAAGATCAGATTGATGCTAAAAAATAATAATTGTAAGAGGTTATAACAGATAGTTGAATCAATAAGATGAATCATAATACATCTGAATATTTATAATACGATATTATCTGTATTATGATTCATCTTGTTTTAGGGTTATATTGTGAAGCTAAGAATTACAGGAGGCTGAATGTATGAGCAGAATAATAAGTAATCTATTACCCAATATGCCATGGCAGGACAAGCCAGAAGGTTATGCAATGCCTGTTTGGAGATATAAGGAAAATCCGATTATAGATAGAGACGCAATTGAGAGTTCTAATAGTGTTTTTAATAGTGCGATTGTTCCTTTTAAAGATGGTTTTGCAGGAGTATTCCGATGTGACAGCAAGGCTGTCAGTATGGATCTGTACGTCGGATTCAGTAAAGATGGAATTACATGGAACATCAATTCAACTCCTATTTCTTTTCAAGGAGATGATGAAGAGATTTTAAAAAGGGAGTATCGGTATGATCCCAGAGTATGTTACATTGAAGATAGATTTTATATTACCTGGTGTAATGGATATTATGGACCAACAATCGGAGTGGGATATACCTTTGATTTTAAAAATTTCTATCAGTTAGAAAATGCGTTTTTGCCTTATAATAGAAATGGTGTGTTGTTCCCTAGAAAAATAAACGAAAAGTTTGCCATGTTAAGCAGGCCAAGTGATACAGGACATACGGCATTTGGTGATATTTTTTATAGCCAGAGTACAGATATGGAATACTGGGGACACCACAGACATGTTATGTCTACTCATAAGGGTGATGAATCTGCTTGGCAGTCTACCAAAATTGGTGCGGGCCCTATACCAATTGAGACGGAGGATGGATGGCTTATAATCTATCATGGGGTTATTAATACTTGTAATGGATTTGTATACCGTATGGGTTGTGCACTTTTAGATATTAATGAACCATGGAAAGTATTACTCCGCTCCAAATATTATATTTTAGGACCTCAGAAAATATACGAATGTGTGGGGGATGTGCCTAATGTTGTATTCCCTTGTGCAGCATTAACGGATGGAGATACAGGAAGAATTGCCATATATTATGGATGTGCAGATACAGTAACAGGTCTTGCATTCACAACAGTTGATGAATTAATGAAATATATGAAGAAAAATCCATTGGTAACGCAATGATACTTAAAATAAGATTGTAAGATAAAACCAGTAATGCAATCCGGATGGGGATAGATAGGAGTATATATGGAATTTATTGATAAAAGAATAGGCGTTATTTGTGATGAATTAAAAAGAATATCTGTAACACAAAAAATTTCAATCCATAATTGGAAATATAAAAAAGGGAATTATGTATATCCGGAAGA
>DPVV01000239.1 GCA_003526525.1 Lachnoclostridium phytofermentans
TGGAGTTGCAGTTTTATTTGCAATTACCATGATTCCTGTTGTTGAGATTGTAAAGGCGATAAAAAGAATACGGAACAGAAAATAGAAGATTATAAAAAGAATAATAAATAAAAGTATATAAAAGTAATAAATAATTCGTATATAATATGAGAGCAGGATGAAAAGAGAAATCCTCCTATAAGAAGAGTATGGGGGAATCATCGTTTTATCCTGCTTTTATATTGTAGTGTGAATTGGAATCCAAAATATGGTTATACTACAAATTAATACTAGATTTTTTCCGCTTTCCATACGCTAGTAGCTTCTTGGTAACTTATTGTAGGTTTTTACTATTTGGCGGATAATCTTAGGGGATACCCCTAAATCATGACAAGGAAAAGTCCACGAAGCTTGCTTTTTATTATATGGAGAGATAGAAGGGAAAAAATGTGAATATCGGACTTTATAGATATTTTACGAAAAATATAAAAAAGCTGTACAATTTGCTATTGACAGCTTGACTATACTATGATAATATGAAATGTGCACTATTATGATTTTACATGCCCATATGTATATATTATAACACATAAAGTTCAAAATGCAAAGTGTTTTTAAGAAATTTTATTGCATATTTCATAAAAAACACAAAATGTGCTTTTGAAAAACACGGAAAACTCAATATTTTGTGGGTTTTCTTACATTTTATACAGGGTTAAAATAAGTGTACCGCCTTGCTTGCGAGGCTACGAGTATGAGGTTAAATTCGTTTCGATTCAGTCTGTTTGGAACATATCATAATTTAGCTGGTGTGCATTAGTTTTTATTATATGGCTAAGTAACTGAAACAGTAGAATAAACTCTCAATACTCGATTATATAAAAAATAGAAAATTTCAAGGGGTGAAAACGTCAATGGATAAAAACAGAATACGTCCGATTAAAGTTGGAAAAGGCGTAAGAATGAGCTATTCAAAGCAAAAAGAAGTACTTGAAATGCCAAATCTCATTGAAGTTCAGAAGGATTCCTATCAGTGGTTCTTAGAGGAAGGCCTAAATGAAGTATTCGATGATATTTCGCCGATCGAAGATTATAGCGATCATCTTAGCCTTGAGTTCGTAAGCTTTCAGCTCTGCGAGGATGATGTTAAGTATTCGATTGAAGAATGCAAGGAAAGAGATGCAACCTATGCGGCTCCGTTGAAAGTAAAAGTTAGACTTCGTAACAAAGAGACGGAAGAAATCAATGAACATGACATCTTCATGGGTGACTTACCTTTAATGACTGAGACTGGTACCTTTGTTATCAATGGTGCTGAACGTGTTATCGTTAGCCAGTTAGTACGTTCCCCTGGAATTTATTATGCAATTCAACATGATAAAGTTGGTAAGACTCTTCACTCCAGTACCGTAATTCCTAACAGAGGTGCTTGGTTAGAGTATGAAACAGATTCCAACGATGTATTTTATGTTCGAGTAGATAGAAATAGAAAAGTTCCGATTACTGTATTGCTTCGTGCTATGGGTATCGGTTCCAACGCTGAGATTGTTGAGATGTTTGGTGAAGAACCAAAGATTTTAGCAAGCTTTAGCAAAGACCCATCTGATAACTATCAAGATGGTCTTCTTGAGTTGTACAAAAAACTTCGTCCAGGTGAACCACTTTCTGTAGAAAGTGCAGAGTCCTTAATTAATAGTATGTTCTTCGATCCTAGAAGATATGACCTTGCTAAGGTTGGACGTTTTAAGTTTAATAAGAAGTTAGCTTTGAAAAACCGAGTTGTAGGTTTCCCTCTAGCTGAGGATGTTGTTGATACAGAAACAGGTGAAATCCTAGCAGAGGCTGGTACAATTATTACAGAAGCTCTTGCAATTCGTATTCAGAATAGAGCAGTGAAATCCATCTTAGTTCAGGCAGAGGAACGTAACGTTGTTGTTCTTTCTAATATGATGGTTGATTTTGAAGAGTATGTTGAACTGGACTGTGACAAGGAAGAGTTAGGAATCACAGAAGAAGTTTACTACCCAGCTCTTCGTATGATTTTAGATTCTTGCAGCAGTCAAGAAGAAATTAAAGATGCTGTAGCAAAGCATATTACTGATTTAATTCCTAAGCATATTACAAAGGATGATATCTTTGCATCCATCAATTACAATATGCACTTAGAATATGGAATTGGTAATGAAGATGATATTGACCATTTAGGAAATCGTCGTATTCGTGCGGTAGGTGAATTATTACAGAACCAGTACAGAATCGGTCTTTCCAGAATGGAACGTGTTGTTCGTGAAAGAATGACAACTCAGGACTTAGAAGGAATTAGTCCGCAGTCTTTAATTAATATTAAGCCAGTAACCGCAGCAGTGAAGGAATTCTTCGGAAGTTCTCAGTTGTCCCAGTTCATGGATCAGAACAACCCTCTTGGTGAGCTTACCCATAAGAGACGTCTTTCTGCCCTTGGTCCTGGTGGTCTTAGCCGTGATCGTGCGGGATTCGAGGTTCGTGACGTTCACTATTCTCACTATGGTAGAATGTGTCCAATTGAGACACCAGAAGGTCCTAACATCGGTCTTATTAACTCCTTAGCATCTTACGCTAGAATTAACCAATACGGTTTTATTGAGGCGCCTTATCGTAAGGTGGATAAAACTGAAGCTGAAAATCCACGTGTAACGGAAGAAGTTGTTTACTTAACAGCGGATGAAGAAGATAAATATGTTGTTGCACAGGCAAATGAGCCATTAGATGCAACAGGACATTTTGTAAATCAGAGTGTATCTGGTCGTTACAGAGAAGAAACTTCTTCCTATCAGAAGAGAAAAGTTGATTTAATGGACGTTTCTCCTAAGATGGTATTCTCTGTTGCTACAGCGATGATTCCATTCCTCCAAAACGACGATGCGAACCGTGCGCTCATGGGATCTAACATGCAGCGTCAGGCGGTACCATTGTTATTTACTGAGGCACCTGTTGTTGGAACAGGTATGGAATTAAAAACAGCAGTAGACTCTGGTGTTTGTGTTGTTTCAAAGAAAGCGGGTACTGTTGAGAAGTCAACTTCCCGTGAAGTTGTAATAAAGAATGAGGATGGAACAAAGTCGACCTATCGTCTTGTTAAATTTGCAAGAAGTAACCAGGGTACTTGTATCAACCAAAGACCTATCGTGGTAAAGGGAGATAAGGTAGAAGCTGGCGAGGTTGTTGCTGACGGTCCATCTACGGCAAACGGTGAATTAGCACTTGGTAAAAGCCCATTAATCGGATTTATGACCTGGGAAGGTTATAATTACGAAGATGCGGTATTGTTAAGTGAAAGACTTGTTCAGGAAGATGTTTATACTTCTGTTCATATTGAAGAATATGAAGCGGAAGCTCGTGATACAAAGCTTGGACCAGAAGAAATCACAAGAGATGTTCCAGGTGTTGGTGATGATGCACTTAAGGATCTTGATGAAAGAGGTATTATCCGTATTGGTGCTGAAGTTCGTGCCGGAGATATCTTAGTTGGTAAGGTTACACCAAAGGGTGAAACTGAGCTTACAGCAGAAGAGAGACTTCTTCGTGCAATCTTTGGCGAGAAGGCAAGAGAAGTTCGTGATACTTCCCTTCGTGTACCTCACGGTGAGTACGGTATTATCGTAGACGCTAAGGTATTCACAAGAGAAAATGGTGATGAATTATCTCCTGGTGTTAACCAGACAGTACGTGTTTATATCGCTCAAAAGAGAAAGATTCAAGTTGGTGATAAGATGGCTGGTCGACATGGTAATAAGGGTGTTGTTTCCCGTGTATTACCAGCAGAAGATATGCCATTCCTACCAAATGGTAGACCACTTGATATCGTATTAAACCCTCTAGGCGTACCTTCCCGTATGAACATCGGTCAGGTGTTAGAGATCCACTTAAGTCTTGCTTCTAGAGTACTTGGATTTAATGTTTCAACACCAGTATTTGACGGTGCAAACGAGTTCGATATTATGGATACTTTAGAGCTTGCGAACGATTATGTAAATACACCATTAGGTGAGTTCCAGGCAAAATATAAAGATATATTAGATCCAGAAGTTATGGATTACCTTGTAACAAATGAAGATTACAGAAAACAGTGGGAAGGTGTTCCAATTAACCGTGATGGTAAGGTACGTCTTCGTGATGGTAGAACTGGTGAGTACTTTGATAGTTCTGTAACCGTTGGATTCATGCACTACTTAAAACTTCACCACTTAGTAGATGATAAGATTCATGCTCGTTCTACCGGTCCTTACTCTTTAGTAACTCAGCAGCCTCTTGGTGGTAAAGCTCAGTTCGGTGGTCAGAGATTCGGTGAGATGGAGGTTTGGGCACTTGAGGCATATGGTGCAGCTCATATCTTACAGGAAATCTTAACTGTGAAGTCCGATGATGTTACAGGACGTGTTAAGACTTATGAAGCAATTATTAAGGGTGACAATATATCAGAACCTGGTATTCCGGAATCCTTTAAGGTACTCCTTAAGGAACTTCAGTCACTTGCACTTGATGTTACAGTTCTTGATGAGAACGGTGATGAAGTGAAGATGACAGAAAAAATCGATTACGGTGAAACAGAGTTTACGCAGTATATCGAGGAAGATAACTTCAGATATGATGAGGGCTTTGAGGAAGCTGGATACAGTGAAGTGAATCCGGATGAGGAAAGCGACACATTCGAAAGCTTCGACGAGAGTGATAGCGTAGTGGAGTTTAGTGAGTCGGATGATTTCGGAGAATAATACTGAAGGGAGAGCCAGACAATGCCAACAGAGATGATAAATGAAAGTGTCAAGGATATTACCTATGACGCGATTAAGATAGGCCTGGCTTCACCAGAGAAGATCAGAGAGTGGTCTAGGGGTGAAGTTAGAAAGCCAGAAACAATCAATTACAGAACGCTCAAACCGGAAAAAGACGGTTTATTCTGCGAAAAGATTTTTGGGCCAAACAAAGACTGGGAATGTCATTGTGGTAAATACAAGAAGATTCGCTATAAGGGCGTAGTATGTGACCGCTGTGGAGTTGAAGTAACTAAGGCAAGTGTTCGACGTGAAAGAATGGGTCACATCGAACTTGCAGCTCCAGTGTCTCATATTTGGTACTTCAAGGGAATCCCAAGTAGAATGGGTCTTATCTTAGACCTTTCTCCAAGAACTCTTGAGAAAGTTTTATATTTTGCATCTTATATTGTACTTGATAAGGGAACTACCGATTTACAGTACAAACAGGTGTTAAATGAAAAAGAATTTAGAGAAGCATATGATAAATATGGCGACAGATTCCGTGTAGGAATGGGCGCTGAAGCGATTATGGAACTTTTAGAGGCCATTGACTTAGAGAAAGAGTCAAAAGACCTAAAGAGAGGCTTAAAAGAATCTACGGGACAAAAAAGAGCTCGTATTATTAAGAGACTTGAGGTTGTAGAAGCGTTCCGTGAGTCTGGAAATAAGCCTGAGTGGATGATTATGACAGTGGTTCCTGTTATACCACCAGATTTACGTCCAATGGTA
>DPVV01000238.1 GCA_003526525.1 Lachnoclostridium phytofermentans
TGGATATAAAGATTCCTTTCTCTATATAACCTAAATGTGCACCGGATACAAAATCTGCAGTTTCAGTAAAACGGTATTCTCCCTTTATCGGTAGAGCCATCTTTTCATAGCCCCAACTGTTCGCACAGATAGAAAATTCTTCTTCATCAACACAAATGGTATTGTGGGCAGAAGGACTCTTAAAATCTCTTCTTATTTTTGAATCTACATAAGTATAACGACCTGTATCAATTAAAATATCTTCCCCATGGGAAAATAAATCAATATGCAATAAGTCTCCATGCCCATGTCCACTTCCCATACATCCACAATGGAATCTTAGATAATCTGCATTCTTGTCATATCCGCTTCTTAACATATAATTTCCACTATCCGCTAAGGCATAGGAGGTTTCTTTTGGTGTTAAGGCTTCTAACTTCTCATAGAACAAATAGTCCTCTATCCCAAGATTCCATATATTTTCTTCCCTAAATCTAGAGTCTGATAAAAACTTTAATCTACCGTCATTATAAAAACATGCTCCATGTGCCAATAAATCTCCGGCATCGATATCATCACTGTCAGACTGGCAAGGAATGTTCCCGTTTGGCTTACACCACATGGCTAGTGCATATAACATTTTCTCTACTTTTTTACTCATTTGCTCTGGTATCTGAATTCCAAAGCGTTTCATATGTTCTATACTGTCTATACTGCAATGTAATACTTCTCCATGGTACATTGGGCTTTGTTCCCACTGTGTACCGTCTTCAAAGATCTGTAAATTCAGTTCCTCTTCTAATCTTTGTACCGCTTCTTTTACCCAATCATTCTTTTCAAAATATATACCTACAAGCAAAAGTCCATGATTTTGTAGAATTCCCCAGTTACTTAACCTGTGGAAGACTCCGTTTACAGACATAAGATATTCTCCATGTAAGAAAAGTACTTTTTCAAATTCATCCCAGAAGCTTTCCGGTATCTTACTGCAATCTGCAAAAAGCATCATACTCTTTAGCCAATTTTCACACCGTATTCCTGCTTCAATACTTCTCCAGGTATTTTGCTTACTTCCCTCAGTAAGTGGTACCCGTTCCATCCAGTCTCTTGCCAACTCCATGAATTTCTCGGCATATTTATCATTTTTCGTACAGTTCCATGCCTTTGCTAGATTTACAAAACAAGTATGACGGTTTAAAGCAAACGTCCATTCCGGATCACCAAAAGGAATGAAGTCCCATTCCACATTGCTGTTAAAAGTAACTGGTTCGTTTGTTCTCTCCATTTCCCAGTGTTCTCTAAATACAAAGGTATTCTCACATACTAAATCAGCCTGTTCCCTTAGCTCTTTCTCACCTAACTTAAAGTTCTCTTTAAATAATTCTGCGGCTTTTTCTATATCTTTACAACACCAGAATCTTTGTAATTTCTCTCTTTTCATATTGGCTCCTTCATATCCCCTTACCATTGTGTACTTTATTTTAATACAACCTTTAATACGGTATCTGCTTCAACGGGAAGTGGATATGTAAAATTCCCATTAACACCCAAAGTAATGAATTGGGTATCCGGATTCTTTCTTGGTCCAAGTGCCGTAGATGCATCCTTTGCAACACTTCCGTCCCATAAAACCCTTATACTCTCAATCTGCTCTTTTGCAACTCCTGTAATTGGGATTGGTCCAATTGGTGCTTCCATAATATGTGCATATAAAATATTTTCTTTCTGCGTATAACGTCCCCATTCTGGTCTCGGCAACTTCGATCCTTCACAGCCATAGATGCTTTCTCCATTCATTTTCATCCATTCACCGATCTGTTTTAAGACCTCTGCCTGTTCTTTTGGAATTCTTCCATGTGCATCCGGTCCCACATTTAGAATCAGATTACCACTTTTTGATACGCATTCCACCAATTTATGAATTAAAAATACTGCTGATTTATAATTTTTATCACTTGATACATAGCCCCATGAATCGTTTATGGTAGTACATAATTCCCATACAACACGCTCACCGATTTTATTATGAAGCTCACTCGTTGGCATACATTGTTCCGGACTTGCAAAATCTCCAGAGATAGCACTTGGTTTCCCTTCCATAATAGAACCATGACTACTACCACCGCCTTCTAACCGGTCATTCACTAATACCTCTGGCTGTAATCTTCTTACCATCTCCATAAGTTCGGTTGCTTTCCATTTTTCACCCTTCATTTCCCCATAAGAGAAATCAAACCATAACAAATCCAGCTTTCCATAATTACTGCAAAGCTCCTCGATCTGTCCATGCATGTAATTTAAGTAATTATCCCAGTCATACTTATCTTCCTTATAACTATCATTCTCACGCATCGGATGGAACATATCATTATATTTTGGATAATCTGGGTGATGCCAGTCTACAAGAGAATAATAGATTCCTACTTTTAATCCTGCTTCACGAACCGCTTCTACATATTCTTTGATCAAGTCTTTTCCTGCTTTTGTATTGGTAGATTTATAATCTGTATACTGACTGTCAAACAAGCAAAAACCATCATGATGTTTTGCTGTTAGAACAATATATTTCATACCTGCTTCTTTGGCAAGTTGTGCCCATTGCCTTGGATTGAACTCCTGAGGATCAAACTCATTGAAATATTTTTCGTAATCTTTCGCATTTACCCTATCGAAGCTCCTATACCATTCTCCCTGACCGGGAATTGCATAAAGCCCCCAATGAATAAACATACCAAATCGAGCGTCACAAAACCAATCTGTTTTTTCTCTATTCATTCGTATAATCTCCTTTGATCTATTCATTTTCGCATAATTACGTTATCTTATCTAAATATGTTGAACTTTAGTTTTCTGCTGTTTCAGGTTCTTCAAATCCAATATCAGAAAGAAAGTATGCATTGCTATTGGCATAGAGCCCATTCTCATCTTTACATTCTACGCGGATATAATTTTCGTTCCCATCTAGAGTAAATCTTGCTTCTGTAAGAGTTTCTCCCGGCATGGCAACTTTACGATAACATCTGGTAGCATCCATCATTACATAGATCTTTTGAACAGGCCCGGTTTTCACTACCAGTTCATTCCCTTCAATATAAAGTTCTTTTATCTCCGGTCCCATGGAACTGTAGAAATGACCTTTCATCATGGAATCAACTATGGCGGAATAAGTAAGTTCTTCTGCTTTTATCATAGTAAATCCACCAAAGGAATCACATAGTGGATGATCAAAAGGATATCCATTATGATTATCATCTGTTGCCAAACACCATAATCTGTTACCTAAGCGAAGCATCTCATCATAGGACTGTGGGTTATAACCGTATAGTCCATCATGCTCACAACCGTGATTGTAGATTTCCATAGCAAATAGCCCTTTTAGTCCTTTATAATCATCATAATTTTGTAATGACCAGTAAGGGTGATTGTAACATGCTATAAATCCTAATTCTTTCATTTCTTCCAGATACTGATTGATATAATCAAAATCTCTATAGCGTCGTTCCGGACAGATCCCTTTTTCTTTTCTTTCTCTTTCATACTCAGGTTTTGTATCATATAAGTTAATATGATAGGTCTTATCTGTCGGACTCAGTCTCTCTGAGCTTACTTCATTTATATCTACTTCTAGCGCTGCAAGAGCTAGGAATTCTTCATCATTTAATTCTTCATGGTTTTTGTATATTCTGTGATCGGTAAATGCCATAACCTGATATCCATGTTTTTTGTATATCTCCTTGGACTCTTTTGGCTTTAATTTTCCATCTGATACAACTGTATGGCTGTGAAGGTTAGCCTTATAAAAATTTCCTGTCTCAGGCAATAAATAAATTCTAATATTCATATTATCCTCGATTCTAGCGCTTTAGCGCCTCGTCAAAGCGGATATTCGCACTTGTCTACAGGCAAGCTTTTCCGCTTACGCTACTTGCTC
>DPVV01000416.1 GCA_003526525.1 Lachnoclostridium phytofermentans
GCAATAGTTGGTGTGATAACAATTGTTATTTCTGTAATATTTAGAAATCGAATAATTCCAATAGCTACTATTATAGGATATATGGGAGGGTTTATTCTTGCCATGATATTTAATGCTGATAGTGTAGACCAAGGTGGAGGAGGAACAAATAATGCTTGGAAAATCTGGGGAATTGTTTTCATACTCTCAATATTAATCGGTGTTATTCTATATTTCTTTCGTAAACAAGAGGTGTGCACATAAATGAGAAGTGGATAGACCCCCTTTCTTTTCGGTATTTGTAGGGTAGGATGATGGTTCGAATCCCGTCTCACGCTTAATTAAAAAGAGTCGCAAATCCTTAAGAATCAAGGGTTTGCGATTTTTTGTTGCTAGAAAATCATGTGTGCAGCATGTGTGCAAGTTATAATACCCAATTCATATAGGATCGGTTCTAAACACTTTTGATGTGCTGATTGACTTCCAATATTTAGGAATATATAATAAGATTAATTGAAATTTGATTTACTTCGCTATAGTTATCAATTGTAAAGTGGAAAATTTATATTCTGTGTGAGGAGGAATTCTTGTGATTTGTGAAAAATGTGCTGGGAAAGTCGATGATAATGGGAGGTGCTCTTTATGCGGATATGACAATTCAAATGTACAGATTCCTAAGAATTATGAGGTTAAACCAAAATCATTTCGAAGTACAAGAGTAACAGTTTTCATGTGTTTCGTTATTGCTTTAGACTTAATTCTCGCAACAATCTTGCTGCTGAGCCTATTTAGAAATAACGGGCTGTCAACGGGTGCAGTAGCATTATCAATAGTGACAATTCTATTATGTGTTCTCGAAATTATAGTTGCCTTTTTTATTCTCAAGTTAAGAAAATGGGCACTAATAACTTATATTATTTTAAGTGTTATTGGAGGAATAATACAGCTTTTAAGCTTAGATTTCATTCCTATCATTTTTAAAGCTCTACTCCTGTATTTTATCTTCAGAAATGATTGGGAATATTTCGAATAACCTTGCAGCAACTGCTGTGCAATAATCCTACCAATGCAGTAATGTGCCGAAAGAGTAGAGTAGTGTAATTCCGTAAAGCGGAAAGTCCAAAAAAGAAGAGTTTGCAAAGCAAACTCTTCTTTTTTTATATCTTAAAACTTTTTACAAAGGTTGAAAAAACAGGAATAAAATAAAAAAATGACAAATGTATTTCAGAGTTAAAACATATTATCTAGACGAAATGCACAATAAAGTAATAAATAATTTTAAAATTGTGTTGACATTACTGAAAAACCAGTTTAATAAAACCTTAACACTTATTACGAGGTCTGTAAAAAGAAAAGGAATAAAAAGATGGATATCACAAATGTAAAACAATTAAAAGTGAATAATTTAAATAGGATTTTGACGAGTCTGCTTTCGATGGGGAGGGGGACTAAGATGGATTTGGCCAATTATACAAATTTATCAAATTCTACTCTTTCAGAAAGTATTAATAAGCTTTGTGAAATCAACGTTGTTAGAGCGAATGGGGTAGAAGAGTCTATCGGCGGAAGATGTCCATCTATTTATTCGATTAATGCAGAGTATGGCTGTTTTATTGGTCTATGCATAGACAAAAATGGTGTGGAAGCAAACGTTGTGGATTTTTGCGGAAATGTATTAAAAAATTATGAGTTATTACCATTGGAATCAAAACCGATGATTATTCTTGTTTACGAAACAATTGAGAAGATACTGCATGAATTTTCTTGTAAAAACATGTTAGGGATTGGTTTTTCAGCAACGGGAAAAATTGATTATCATTCCGGGGTTATTTCGACAAGCAGTGAAATTAATTGGCACAATGTTCATCTAAAAGAATTGGTAGAGAGAAAATTTTTTCTACCTACCTACATTGACCACAAGATGAATAATGCTACTTTGTTTGAGAGTTTATTGGGCAATGCAGTGGGATTAAAAAATTTTATGTTTCTCTGTGACTTCTACAAGAATAAAGTAGGAATCTATAGCGATGGTAAAATTCTAAGAGGAGAATGTAACCTTGCAGGAACAATGCGAGACATTGAAGCAGATCAAGAGATGCTTGAGAATATTAGGAGCTTTTTATCTCTAGAGACAATCCTTTATGGATAGAACAGCACCAAAGAGGTTTTTGATAAAAAACCTCATATAAAGCTGGTAGAGATAAAAGATGGTTATTTTCCAAGGGCAGCTGCACTGATGGCTGAGAAGAACTGGTTTGAATCAGTTTATTTTCAGATGTAAAGGTTGAATGAAATATTTCAACTTTGGAGATTTGAGCTATGTTCAAAGTCTCCAGACTTTGAAATGAGTATGGTTATAAAAATGAAAGGGAATGGAATGAAAAACATTTCATTCGGAATTTATGCTGGTTCACAAAAGTTGCTATCGTTATGAAAAGGCGTTAAGGCGCCAGAATAGAGGATAAAATGTCTGATTATATTGATTTATTAAAAAATAAGGCAATGACTCTCATTATGAGTTTGCCATCAAATGATCCAGAACTTGCTAAGGTAGCATTCGAATATGGTGCAGATGTTGTGAAAGTTCACATCAATGTGGAACACAGGGCAAGTAAAACACATTTTGGAAGCATCGATACGGAAAAAGAGAAATTTGAGGAAATGCTTGCGAATGCCAAAGGACCTATGGGAATTGTTCTCGGTGGAGAAACTGTAATTGCAAATAATGATTTTGACAAGGCAGCAGCGATGGGATTTAAATTCATATCTCTTTATGGACACCATATGCCTATCTCTGTTTTACAAAGTAAAGATGTATACCGTATGATGGCTTGTGATTATAGCTATCGCTTGGAAGAGATTAAGATGTTTAAAGAAATTGGAGTAGATGTGTTAGAGGCATCCATTGTCCATCCAGAAGGATATGGAGATGATCTCAATAGTCGAGATATCTTAAATTATCGTATTCTTTGTAAGGAAAGTGGTTTACCTGTAGTAATTCCTACACAAAGAAAGATTAAACCAAGTGAACTTTCTATTTTAGATGAAGTGGGCGTAAGTGGTATTATGATTGGCGCAATTGTTACTGGAAAAGAAATAGAGAGTATAAAACGTACCGTATGTGATTTTAAAGAAGCAATTCTTAAGTTGTAATTTGAATCAGGAGTATATACACATAGGAAAATTAAGAAGAAAGGTAGTGGGAGACAAAATGAATTTTGTATACGTACCGATTGACTCTAGGGCATGCAATAACCTATTTCCAATGCAATTAGCAAAACTCCAAGGGATTGAAGTAATTAGCCCTCCAAAAGAGATCATGGATGATTTTATGATTCCGTCTAATTATGACAGTTTGAAAAAGTGGCTTTATGAAACTTGTTCAGACGACACAGTACTTATCCTTTCCGTGGATAATTTTACGATGGGTTCATTGCTTAATTCTAGGAGTAATTCTGTATCCATAGAAACATGCATGGAACGTATGGATGAGGTGAAGGCACTGAAAAATAAATATCCAGGTATGAAGATATATGCCTTCAATGTGTTGATGCGTACCTCCATTAGTACATTAAGCACTGCTTCCATTGAGAATTGGAACTATGTCAATGAATATTCCCAGCTTGTTCATAAGGCAGAACTATACAATAGGGAGGAAGATAGGTTAAGAATCTCAGAACTCGAAGCTTTAATACCAAGTAAGGTCTTAGAAACTTATTTATACTCTAGGAAAAAGAATGCACTGGTTAATAAGATGAGTGTTGAATTTGTAAAAGAAGGTATTTTCCACTGTCTATCCATTGTACAAGAGGATTCTACTCCGTATGGAATGCAGAAAAAAGAGCAAGTGGAATTATCAGAGCTCATTCGTAATTATGGGTTACACGAAAAAATTAGTTTACATAATGGAACAGATGAAGCTGGCTGCCTTTGCATGGCAAAAGCGATTGCGGATTATAAAGGGATAAAAACAAAACTATCCTATGTTTATTTAAATGATAATCGTGATACCTTCGCAGCTTCTTATGAAGATCGATTATTTCATGAGAATCTTCTTAGTCATAGCAAGTTTGCTGGAATCGAACTGGTGGATGGGGATTTATCGTTAGAGGATGTGTTAGTAATTTATACGCCAGTTAATAGGCAGTATGAAGCAAGTATAGGGGATGGTACACCACCATGTGATTACTCCTCGGAGACACTGAATCAATTTGCAAAAAGGGTAGCAGAACTTATCGATACAGGAAAAAGGGTTTACTTTTTAGATGTAGCGTATGCCAATGGTGGTCAGGGCGATATTTTGCATAGAATTCATAAGTTTGTAGATGTAACAAAGTTATG
>DPVV01000620.1 GCA_003526525.1 Lachnoclostridium phytofermentans
GCAATCCACTTACGCTACTTGTTCCTAACCTCATTACCACTATGTGGTGTTAAATACCGTTTACATTGAAGCCTTAACTCGTCTGCCTTAACATCATTCCCATTTTCAATAATCACTGAACTATTCTTAAGAAAAAATTCCTCTGATTTTTGTTACCTTATAATGGATTCTATCTTTTCCTCTGAATATCCTCTGGACACCTTTAGCCTCTTCATCCGATCCGCAATAGGAGCATGTACATACCAGATTTCATCACAAAAATTCTGGTACCCTGCTTCAAACAGAAGTGCCGTTTCCACTATAATAGCGGAATAAAGTTTACCTTTAGATTTCACTTCCTTGACCTGGCGTAATACTTCTTGATGGACATTCGGATGTGTTAATGAATTCATCAACTTCACTAGTTCTTCCTTTTGAAAAATAATCTTAGCAAGTTTATTACGATCAATTTCTCCACTGTCATCCAAAATCTCGCTACCAAACTGCTTCACAACCTTCTCGTAGGAACATCCCCCTTGTTTCATCTGATCCCTTGCTATATCATCTGTATAAATAACGTATGCTGAAAATTCCTTTTGTAGTAAATCTGCAACTCTTGATTTTCCACTGCCGATGCCACCGGTAAGCCCTATCACTTTCATAGTAACAACCATGCCTTTCCATAGCCTGCAAACTTTGCTATTTTGCCTCGTACCAGTTACTTCCCCTGGTAACCTCTACTTCAAGCGGAACAGATAGACTTGCAGCTTGCCTCATTTCCTCTTTCATAATCTTTGCTACTTCCTCTACTTCCGATTCATGAGTTTCTACCAACAACTCATCGTGGATTTGAAGTAATAATCTTGATTTTAACTTGCGTTCTTTTAATACTTGATTTACATGTATCATAGCCAGTTTCATAATATCCGCGGCTGTACCTTGAATTGGCGAATTCATTGCAATTCTCTCTTCTGCAGAACGCTTCATAAAGTTAGAATTCGTAAGGTCTGGAACCGGACGAATTCTTCCATACAAGGTTTTTACAACCCCTGATTCTTTTCCTTCCTCAATTAAACCATCTAGATATGTTTTAACTCCTGGATAAGTCATAAAGTACTTATTAATGTATTCCTCTGCTTCTTTTCTAGTAATATCAAGGTCTTGTCCCAAACTAAAGGAACTGATACCGTATACGATACCAAAGTTTACAGCTTTCGCATTGCTACGCTGTGCACTTGTTACCTCGTCAAACGGGGTACGGAAAACTTCGGAAGCTGTTAAACGGTGAATATCCTGAGCTTGTCTATATGCCTCGATAAGTCGTTCATCTTTTGACATATGAGCAAGCAAACGAAGTTCTATCTGGGAATAGTCTGCATCTAAGAATAGGTAACCTTCCTCAGGAATAAATACTTTTCTAATTTTTCTTCCTAACTCCATACGAATTGGTATATTCTGAAGGTTTGGCTCTGTGCTACTTAGTCTACCCGTTGCTGCAATGGTTTGATTGAAGGTTCCATGTATTCTGCCATCCCCTTCCACATAGGATACAAGACCATCCGCATACGTTGATTTTAGCTTCGTTAATTGGCGGTACTGTAGGATTAATTTTATCACTGGATGTTCACTGCTTAACTTTTCTAAAACGTCAGCAGAGGTAGAATAACCCGTCTTTGTTTTTTTCCCATATGGTAAACCTAGACGCTCAAATAAGATTTCTCCTAACTGCTTTGGTGAATTAATATTAAATGTAGTGCCCACTAATTCAAAGATTTGTTTTTCAAGTTCTACGATACTAACGCCAAGCTGGTCGCCATAATCCCTTAGTCCATTGGTATCAACACGAATTCCTCTTTGCTCCATATCAAATAAAGTATATACAAGAGGCATTTCAATACCTTCAAATAACGGAAGCAATCCTCGTTCTGATAATAGCTTAAGTAGGACAGGATAGATATGGTGAGCTACATAACATTCATAGCATGCTGCCTTTTTATACTCATCTTGATCTAATAGAGACAAGGAAGCATAAGTCCTGCCACCAACTACTTCTTTCTCACTTGGCAAATCAAGTTCTAAATAATTCTTGGCAATGGTTTGATATTCATAAGTGCTAGCGTCTGGTTCTAATAAATAACCAGCAATAGTTACATCAAAACAAGGACTTTCCTCATTTGCACTTAAATATGGCAAATATTTTTTAACATCAAAGATTGCAAGTGTAATCTTTTTCTCAAGAAGTTCATTTAGTTTCGAAGTAAGGAAATCCGGAGTAATAAACCCTTCACAAGGAATGATAAAAGATGCCCCTGGTCCATAATAAACGGAAATGCCAACAAGAAATTTGTCCTCCATCATTAGCTTAATTCCAACAGCATCCTCCGAAGCATACTCTGGCTTCTTGATTTCTTTGATCATAATTTTACTGCCACTTTTTTCGCTCGCAGATTTCTTTGCTTTCTTTAACTTCTTCTGATTCTTTTCCCATAACTTTATCAAGTTAGAAAATAAAGTTTCTGCCTCTTCTAAGTTAGAAGTAATCTTAATTTTATCTGTCTCAAATTGTAAGGTATCTTCTGATGCTTCTTCTCCCTTTGTAACATCTATCTTAATTGTCTTAAATTCCAATTCATTAAAGCACTTCTGTGCATTTTCCGTATTAATTTGAATTCTTAGCTGTTCAAGATTAATATCCTTTAAATCAATGTCTTTTTTTATAGTAGCTAGGGTTTTACTAAGCATAGCAGCCTTTTCTCCTACAAGCTCACTATCACTTATCTTTAATAGCGCATTGATTGGAGTTCTCTTGATTCCAAGCGTTTTCCAATACTCATTAATCTCTTTCTTACCTGCTTCATCTAACTGATTAAGCACCTCATAAAGATGCTCCACTGTCTTATATTCTTTTATTAAGGCAACTGCAGTTGCTTCTCCTACTCCAGGTACACCCTTTATGTTATCAGAGCTATCCCCTTGAATTCCTTTTAATGATGGAACGGATGCGGGCACAATACCAAATTCTTTCTCAACTAATTCCGGTGTAAATAAAAAGGTACGATCAGGTACATTCATTGCCTTCTTACTTAAACCGTATTTTTCATATAATTCATCTGTCTTCTTTGCTGTACTATGAATTAACCAAAGGTTTGTCCGCTCTGTAATTAATTGAAGATAATCGTTATCCTTTGTCATGACACGAACCTGGACTTCCCCTTCAAACTTCTGGCATAAGGTTCCGCTAAAATCATCTGCCTCATAACGTTCATCCATAAACTGAACAATTCCCATTTCTTCCAAAACATGTTGACAAAGTTTGAATTGATCCTTTAACGGTTCTAACGTTTCTCCTCGATTTCCTTTATAATCTGGATAAATCTCTCTTCGGAATGTATTACGGCTGATATCCCAAGCCACCGCTAAATAGGTAGGCTTTTGCTCTTTTATAATCTTTAATAAAACTCTTAAAAAACCATACACAGCATTTGTATATACTCCCGTAGTTGTTTGCATAATCCTTGGGAAATACTTTTCTTTTTCCTCCATGGTCTTTGCAAACATAATTTCCTTTGGTAGATTACCAAAAAACTGAGTTGATAGAAGACTGGAACCATCGATAACCAATAAGTAATCGTCTTCTTTCCTATCCTGTTTCTTATTTATAATATCGCTCATATGAATAACCATGCCTTTCCATAGCCTACAAACTTTGGGTCGTAGGCGCAAAATTAATGTGTGAAAAAACTTGTTCACACTACTATTTCCTAAATACCGAAACGGTATTTTACCGAAACTGTATATTTACTTAATCGGTATTTTCTTTGTTATCTATTTCTAAAAGTTCACGTTGATTAACATAAATTTGCCGTACTATCTCATATTCTTCACGATTCTTTCGATAAAATTCAAGTCTACCTTCCTTCACCTTCGTAACATAATCACTTGCCAATGCATCATAGTCAGTACGGATACGATACATCGGATCATATCTTCTTGGAATCCCTGAGTATCTAAGGATATACGGTGGTTTTGTTGGCGCAGCAGGAATTTCTGACAGCTTACGTATCGATAGACTGGAGATAATGGTTACTCCAAACACAACTAACGAAAACACGATTCTTCGATTTACTTTATTTCGTTTATTTCTTCGGATATGTTCTTCACAACTACGGATTTTACGATTCAGTTCCTCTGTAAAATTGTTCGACATCTCCTTATCTTCGTCTAATAGCTTAATTGCAGTTAGTAAGGCATAATATACCTCTAATTCTTCTCTACAGACCGGACATTCTTTTACATGGGCAAGGAAACCTTCTAATTCGGTCATGCTAAGCTCATTATTAATGAATGGTGTAATTAATCTTTGCGCATTGAGGCAATGTTCATTCAGGCAATCCATGACCTATTCTCCTCTCTTTACATTACTTAGCTCTTTTTAGAATGCCAACTGCGTCCTAAAAATATATACTTATTCTACACTGATTTTTCGCAAAATGCAAACTTTTACCTTGAGAGTAATTCTTTAAATCAGCTCTATTCCTTAAGATATTACCCTGAAATATTACAGACTTTCAAAAAAATAACAGCACCAATTCTTGTAGTTTACTCTTAGGTTTTTCAATTTTGACAACAATTTATACAATTTATACTTGCATTATTAAAAGTAATGTGATAGAATAATCTTCGCTAAGTCGGTAACTTATGTGACTGGCATTTTAGTCAAATTAATTAATTCCATAGTTCGCATTAGTGGCGGAACGGCAGACGCAACGGACTCAAAATCCGTCGGGGGCAACCTCGTGTGGGTTCAAATCCCACCTGATGCATTATATTTTAGAACTTTGCATACCTTGGTTTTATCGGGATTGCGAGGTTTTTTTCTTTGTAAATCAGCATGGACAACTTATATAATACTGAGGATAAAAATGAAAACGCAAATTAACATTTTGAATTGAA
>DPVV01000510.1 GCA_003526525.1 Lachnoclostridium phytofermentans
ACAAGATATCTCAGTAAAGATTCCAAAAGGCAATACGCTTGCGATACTTGGTCGCACCGGTAGCGGAAAGACCACAATAGCGAACCTATTACTTCGTTTATACGACGTAGAAGATGGAATGATAACTTTTGATAGAAATAGCATACGTAAGATTCCGCTTCATGTTTTAAGAGAGCAGATTGCTTATGTTCCTCAAGATAATTTCTTATTTTCTGATACGATTCAAACCAATATTGCGTTTGGTGTGCGAAAACTACGTGACATAGAAAAAAAGGGAGAGAAGATGAAGTTATTCCCTTCAAAAAAGGAACGAATGGAAGCGTACTTAGAAAGTGATTTCATGAAGACAGAGAGTAAAGCAGATGGTATCTATCAGGATTTAGATATGGTACAAGAGGCTGCTAAGACGGCATGCATTCATGATAATATCATGGATTTCCCAAAACAGTATAAAACGATGGTGGGTGAGCGAGGAGTAACTGTTTCCGGTGGGCAAAAACAACGAAGCTCCATTGCAAGAGCTTTAATGAAAAATGCCCCTATTTTAATTTTAGATGATGCACTTTCTGCGGTTGATACAAATACAGAAGAGCAAATTCTTCGTAACCTGAAAGAAAATCGTAAGGATAAAACAACGATTATTATCGCACATCGTATCTCGACCATTCAAAATGCGGATAACATTTTAGTGCTTGAGGAAGGGAAGGTTGCCGAATATGGTAACCATGAGGAACTGATGGCAGAACAGGGTATTTATGCGAAACTCTATGAAAAACAGCAGTTAGAAAAACAATTAGAGAAAGAATAATGGGGGGTAGAACATGAGTCGAAAAGAAATAGAATACGAAAAATCAATTCATGGAAGTGTGTTCCTCCGTTTAATGAAGTATGCAACTCCATATTTTCCTATGATGATTCTGGCATTTATCCTGGTGTTAGCTTTAACTGGTCTTGAATTATTGCGTCCTTACTTGGTTGGCCGAGCAGTTGATTTGTTTACGATGGATGGAACCTTGGATGAAGTTAAGTATACAGCTGCTCTATATGGTGCTGCTTTAATATTAAGTTTTGTATTTAACTTTTTACAAACATGGATCTTACAGCTAACTGGACAAAACATCATCTATAATATTCGTCAGGAGCTCTTTGAGCATATTCAAAAACTTTCGTTACGTTTTTTTGATATCACACCAGTAGGTAAGATTGTAACCAGAGTGACCAATGACGTAGAAGCACTGCATGAAATGTATGCGAATATTCTAGTCAAACTCTTAAAAAATATAGTAAAAATCATCGGATTAGCAATCGTTATGCTTTCCATGAATGTACGAATTGCGTTGTTTGGTTTTAGCCTGCTACCATTTATCATCGGTTTAACCTGGATATTTAAAAGAACCTCAAGATTAACTTATCGTATCACCAGAACGAAGATAACTGCTATCAATACTTATTTATCAGAGCATTTATCTGGTATGAAGTTAATACAGATATTTGCAAGAGAAAGAGAAAAAAATGCAGAGTTTGGACAAAAGAGCAAAGGTTTATATCGCGCAAATTACCGTGAAATGATGGTATTTGCAATCTTTCGTCCTTTGATGTATATGCTATCCATTATAGCTTTAGTAATTATTGTGGCTGTTGGTGGTGATAGTGTATTAAAGGGAGCAGTTACTGTAGGTACCTTATATACATTTATTCAGTACATCTCTTCGTTTTTTGAGCCAATTCAGGAACTTGCAGAACAGTTTGGAACACTGCAGTCTGCCATGGCTTCTGCGGAGAAGATATTTACCTTATTGGATGAACCAATCATTGTAAAGAATCCTGAGAATCCGACTTTGGTGGAAGAAATCAAAGGACGTATCGAGTTTGAGCATGTTTGGTTTGCGTACGAAGGAGAAAACTGGATTCTTAAGGATGTTAGCTTTGTAATTGAACCTGGGCAAAGTGTAGCCTTTGTTGGGGCGACGGGTGCAGGAAAATCTTCCATATTAAACTTAATCGGAAGATATTACGACATTCAACAAGGACGTATTCTTGTAGATGGCATAGATATCAAGGAGTTAAAGACAGAAGATTTGCGTCAGGCTATTGGACAGGTACAGCAGGATGTTTTTATCTTTACTGGTGATGTTATGAGTAACATTCGTTTGAAGAGCGACACGATAACGGAAGAAGAGGCGATAATAGCGTCAAAATATGTGAATGCAGATCACTTTATAGAAAATTTAAGCAACACTTATTATGAGGCGGTTACGGAACGTGGTGCAACATTTTCCGCAGGACAGCGTCAACTTCTATCCTTTGCGAGAACGCTAGCTTTCGATCCGTCCATCTTAGTTATGGATGAAGCAACTGCTAACATTGATACGGAAACAGAACAATTAATCCAAGAAGCATTAGAAAAACTAATGCAGGGAAGAACAACAATTATGGTTGCCCATCGCTTATCAACCATACAGCATGCGGATAAAATTATCGTAATGCATAAGGGAGAGCTAAGGGAAATGGGAACTCATCAAGAACTATTAGAGAATAATGGTATTTATAAGAAATTATATGAGTTACAATTAGCAGGAGAGCATTAAACAAGTAAGGGTGGGAAAAGCTCTGCTTGATAGAAAAGAAAGAGACTTCTTTAGAGGTTTTACTAGAGAGGTTTCTTTTTTTATTTATGACAAGAAAAAGTTCCCCAGCGTACATTTTCTTGTTAATAGGTACTACAATTACCTCGTACAAATCAAAAACTTCTGATGAATACGCGCTTACTTTGTGGTGAAGATGAACAAAGATAAACTCTTATATAGAGGTGATTTCTTAAAATCAGAATGGTTATCGTTAATAAAAGATATTCTAAGCCAAGAAGGTATAGAAAAAGGAACTAAAAGTGATAATAGTATAAATATTAGTAGAAAAATAAGGGAAAATATATGAATTAATTATAAGAATTAAATACAATTAATAAGACTAGAAAAAACATAAGGGAAAACATAAGGGAAAACTACAAGATATCAAGAGGTAAAATCTTATTACCTTCTTTAGATAAAAAGAGAGAGATAACAAAGGAGTGATGTTATGTTACAACATAGGATTTTAAACGAAGAAGAAATTTGTAAGGTTTATGAAGAGTATTTAAAAAATGACTTTCCACCCGAAGAGCGAAAGCCGTTATCAATGGTACTAAGCTTAAAAAAGCAGGGGATTTATTGTTGCTATGGATTGTATGATAATGAGGAATTTGTGGCTTATGCTTTTTTTGCAAAACCTGAAACGATGGATTATTTATTGCTTGATTACCTTGCCGTCTGTAAAAATCATCGTTCCAAACGGTATGGAAGTAGATTTTTGAAATTATTACAAAAGGAATTAAAAGAGTATCAAGGAATTTTATTTGAGGTTGAGAGTGGTGCCGATGCAAAGACCGAAAAGGAAAAACTGATTTGTGAGCGTAGGATAGCCTTTTACCTGCGAAATGGTCTGATAAAAACTAAAATTAACGCGAAGCTCTTTGGAGTTAATATGATTTTACTTTATTTAGAAATTCAAGGAACACCAAGTGAAAAGACATTGAGCGAGGCATTAAATCATATTTACGATCTCGTATTTGGAGAAGAGACACACCGTAGAGAAATATTTTGTAGGATTGTTGAAGAGTAAAGTAGGTGTTATAAAAGTAACTTTTCTTACCAAAATACTTGGCGAAACGTGGGAATAAACTTAGTAAAACACTGGAATACCTTGTAATTGTAGATTTCTTCCGATATACTTAGCGTATCCTTATTGTCGACAAATTGGGATAGTAGAAAGCAATCTATGAAGATGAGAACAGAAACGTTATAAGATGTTTGCACAAACTGGCAGGCGCTTAGTAACGCATGGAGGTTAGCATGAGTAAAAAACTGCTTCTTATTTCTGTATTAGCATTGACATTCTTGACTGCATGCGGTAATACGAAAGAGACTAGTAAGGATATTTCGGATGCCCTACAATCAAAAGATGCAGAGATAATAAACAATTTGGATGAAACGAATCAACAAGTAACTAATGCACCAGAGAATCAGAACATAAACGAATCTGATAACGATAGACTAACTCAGAATCTTCCAGGTGAAAATCAAGCACCATCGATACAAAATCAACAAGATGGTAGCGATGAAAATTTATCCGACGAAGTTACAACATACGATAATTCACGAACAGACAACTCTACTAATTCACAGTTAGATAATTCCCAGAACAATAAATCCTCCCAAGGAAACCAAGGGTTTCAATCACCTTCCATAGGTAATGATTCCTCTAACAAGGGCAATAACGAGGCTTCTACCGCACCTACCGATGTACCTAAGACCCCTAAGGTAACAGGTACACCGACCAAGGCTCCAGACGTAGCGCCGATCCATACACCGGTACCAACTAGAACTCCTATTATTACACCAACTAGGATTCCAGCACCAACAAAGACACCACAGCCTACTAAGGTACCAACGGTTACAGTAGCACCTACAAAAGTACCCGTGGCTACACCAGCCCCAACGAAGGTACCAACTCCAACGAAAGCGCCAGTACCAACGAAGGTTCCTACGGTAACTCCGCCAGCGAAAGTGAGTAATGCAGATAGCATATCGGTTCGTGGTAAGACTTTATCCATTGGAGATAGTAAAAGTGAAGTAATAAGTGCTTTTGGTTCACCAAATAGAACAGATGCAACGGAATATAATTATGAATTTATGGTCTACAATGATAATTATAAAAAGTTTATGATGATTGCGATTGCAGACAGTAAAGTTGTTGGATGGTATACCGATTCAACAGATTTTTCCTATCAAGGTCTTACCACCTCATCCAAGGTTTCTTCCATTAATTCCGCCTTTGGAAAGAGTTCGTCGCTAAGCGATACGATTTCTGTTTCAGATAGTGGAAATAAAATGACCTTCTTTATGGATACCATAGGAGACGGTTCTATTGATGGAATTTCTGTGTTTGATGGCAGTGTCTCCAAAGGAAGTACAAGCAAAACAGTACTAAAAGCATGGGAAAAAGAGATACTTGACTTAACAAACTCATTCCGTGCCCGCAACGGAGTAAGTGCTTTAAGTTGGTCAGATGCTGCTGCGACAACAGCAAGATTACACAGTGAAGATATGGCAAAGAATAATTACTTTAATCACACTGGCCTTGATGGTTCCACACCTGGGGATCGAATGAAAGCACAAGGAATTAGTTATCGAAGCAATGGAGAGAATATTATTGGCGGATATGGTAATGCGCTGTTTTCTTCCAATGGTTGGATGAATTCCAGTGGACATAGATCCAATATGTTAAATAAAGGGTTTACGTATCTTGGAGTAGGATATGCATTAGGTGGTACCTACGGAAATTATGCAACACAGAATTTTTATTCTAATTAATAAGTATTGAGTTAGTATAGATATCAATAAATTAAATAATGAACTATTTGAGTAATTTCTAGAATAGTTAAGTTTTTTGGAGTGCCACACCTAGAAAATGTGT